>CAMAUL010000008.1 GCA_945861405.1 Candidatus Methylobacter oryzae
ATTCGGCAATTGCTCCTGCATTGCTCTACCTCCTGCATCCATGCCGGTATGACGACTCTTGGACAGGGTTGTGTATAACGACGAGAGCTCCAGCTTGGGAGCTTGGGAACTAGCGAAATCAGAATTTCACATCAGTTTGAATCGCACCCCAGCTAACAAGTAGACTTGACAATCACTAACACCGGAGAGTAAAAATAGAAGTCTTGCGTCATTACGCTCCAATTGGGTAATGATCGTTCACTCGATACGTAAGTCAACCGATAACCCGGCGACCATTCAGACAGTTGAGGAGAAAGCGATCATGAGTAAAAAAGACGACATCGTTTTACGAACAAAAGAAGACCCGACAGAAGAAAAGGCTGTCGGCACCGCAAAAGACATCATATTAATTACCGGCATCGGCGGCTTCCTCGGGCTTACACTCAGCAAAGCATTCGCTCAGGATTATCGTGTCATCGGTTTAGACCGGGAATCCGAATGTTCGAAATATCCCGATTGTATTCCCTGCGATCTAACCTCAGACAGCTCGGTCGAGAAGGCTATGAACGCGCTACGGGAGCGCTTCGGCAAGCGCTTCGTCTCGGTCATACACTTGTCCGGTTACTATGATTTCACCGGCGAACCTAATCCGCTCTATGAAGAGGTCAATGTCAAAGGCACCCGCCGCCTGCTACAGGCATTGCAAGACTTCGAGGTCGAACAGCTCGTCTATGCCAGCACGATGCTGGTTCACGCTCCGACCGAACCCGGCATACCGATCACCGAAAACTGGCCGTTACAGCCCAAATGGGCTTATCCGCAGTCAAAGCTTGAGACGGAGCAAGTCGTCCAAAACGAGCATGGCGCAATCCGCTATGTCTTGCCCCGCATCGCCGGCGTATACACCGATCATGTCCAGCCGCCCACGCTGGCGCACCAGATACAGCGGATTTACGAACGCCAGTTGAGCAGCCGCGTTTTCGCCGGGGTTATTTCTCACGGCCAGGCGTTTATCCATATCGACGATTTGCTTGATGCTATCGTTCGCATCGTCCGTCGGCGTAATGAATTGCCGACTGAGACCAGTATTCTTCTGGGCGAACCTTCGACGATGGGATACGAAGCGCTGCAAAACGAACTCGGGGTTCTGATTCATGGCGAAACTTGGGCGACGGAAACGCTGCCGAAAATGATGGCTAAAGTCGGCGCTCATTTGCAAGAGCAAATGGAGGTTGTGATCCCGGATTCTATCGACAAAGGCGAAAAACCTTTTATCAAGCCGTTTATGGTTGACCTGGCCGATGATCATTATGAGCTGGATATATCCAGGGCTCGTCAGCTGCTGGAGTGGGAGCCGAAACATTCGCTACGCGACGCCTTGCCGTCGATTATCAAAGAAGTCAAGGCCGATCCCTTGAGTTGGTATAAGCGCAATAAACTCACGCCGCCCGAATGGCTCGAAACCATGACCGCACAGGCTGAGCCTGCCGATCAGTTTCTGGAAGCTTATGACCGGTCGTTGCGCGATCAGCGTCGGCAAAATCTCTGGGCGCATTTTCTGAATATGAGCATCGGTACCTGGCTGATGACCAGTCCGCCTATCTTGGGTTATCAGGAACAGGCGGTGATCGTCAACGATATGGGCAGCGGCGCGCTGGTGTTACTGTTCGGAGCGCTGTCACTGTCTCAGCGCATGGCCTGGGCGCGTATCGCCAATGCGGCGGTAGGGCTGTGGCTATTGTTCGCGCCGTTGGTGTTCTGGACACACAGCGCTTCGGCATATCTTAATGATACGCTGGCGGGTATGCTGGTGATCGGTTTTGCAGTCCTGTCCCGTCCCATGCCCGGCGTCGGTCTTGTGGCAAGCATGTCCGGGCCCGACATCCCGCCGGGATGGGACTACTGCCCGTCGTCATGGGCCCAACGCATACCGATCATCTTCCTGGCATTCGTAGGGTTCTACATCTCCCGCTATCTTACCGCCTATCAATTGGGCCATATCGGGAGCGCCTGGGATCCCTATTTCGGTATTGGTACCGAACAAATCATCACGTCCGATATATCCAAGGCATGGCCCGTTCCCGACGCCGGCCTCGGCGCTGTGACTTATGCGTTGGAGATACTCACCGGCATCATCGGAGGCCGCAACCGCTGGCGTACCATGCCCTGGCTGGTGATCCTGTTCGGCGTGATGATCGTGCCGTTGGGCGTGGTCAGCATCTTCTTTATCATCATCCAGCCGATCCTGATCGGCACTTGGTGCACGCTCTGCCTGATTGCGGCTGCGGCTATGCTCATCCAGATTCCTTATTCGGTCGATGAAGTGGTTGCCACCTACCAGTTTCTGGCGGATCGCCGACGCAAAGGCAAATCGGTTATTCTGGCTTTCTTCCGCGGCGACACCATGGAAGGCGGCCGTAAAATGGAGGCCGAGGATTTTGAAAGATCGCCTGGGGCTATCCTCAAGGACATGCTCGGCGGCGGCGTCAATCTTCCCTGGTCGTTGGTTTTAAGTACGTCCATCGGGGTTTGGCTGATGTGCACCCGGCTGATTTTCGATACGGTAGGCGGGCAAGCCAACAGCGACCATTTGATCGGCGCCCTGGTCATTACGGTGTCTATTACGGCCTTGGGGGAAGCCGCCCGCCCTGCACGCTTTATCAATATATTGCTGGCCATCCCTCTAATGGCCGCACCGTGGATGCTCGACGGCGGAAGCCTTGTCGCTGATTGGACAGGTGTCATAGCCGGTTTGCTGCTGATCCTTTCGAGCATACCTCGCGGCAAGATCGAGAACCGCTACGGGAGTTGGAGCCGGTATCTGGTTTAAGCTGGCGGCTGACGGCTCCCAGCACCAGCGGCCGACTATTTGATATTCATGGGGCAGAATAGCAGGGGGAAGGGTTTGCAGCCCCTGTTATTCCTTACAAACCAAACAACTCCCTCATTTTCTGCCCAGGGCTTTCCGCCCGCATGAACACTTCGCCGACCAGGAAGGTGTAGATGCCGTTATCCAGCATCAATTGCACGTCTTCATGGGTATGGATGCCGCTTTCGGTGATGATTAAACGGTCTGCGGGGATGTCAGCTTTTAAATCCAGCGTAGTCTGCAATGAGGTTTCAAAAGTGCGCAGGTTGCGGTTATTGATGCCGATCAGTTTGGTGTCCAGCGTTAGCGCTCTTTGCAATTCTTCCGCATTATGCACTTCCACCAATACATCCATGCCCAGTTTGGTTGCGGTGTCTGACAGTTCGTGCATTTGCCCATCTTCCAACGCGGCGACAATCAGCAATATGCAGTCGGCACCCAAGGCACGGGCTTCATAGATTTGATAAGGGTCGATCATGAAGTCTTTTCTTAGCACCGGCAGAGGGCAGCGTTCTCTGACCATTTGCAGATAGACTTCCGAGCCCTGGAAAAAGTCCTTATCGGTTAATACCGACAGGCAGGCCGCACCGTTCATCGCGTAATCCTGGCCGATGGCGATGGGCTGGAAATCTTCCCGGATCACGCCTTTGCTGGGCGAGGCCTTTTTGATTTCAGCAATGATCGCCGGTGTTTTTGCCAAGACTTTGCTTTGCAGCGCGTTGTAAAAACCTCGCGGGCCTTCTACGTCTGCGGCAATTTCTTCCAGATTGGCGATGGTCATGCCTACTCTGCGCCGGGCAACTTCTTCGGCTTTTTTATCGAGGATTTTTTTTAGAATATCTGGGGTGTCGGTCATGGCTTCTAGTTGTTTTATAAGGTTTTTGAATAAGCTATCAACGCATCGAATTTGGCTCGCGCCGCGCCGCTGGCGATAAGCTGCCCGGCTTTTTCTATGCCTGCGCTTAAGGAGTCGGTGATATTGGCCGCGTAAATTGCCGCGCCTGCATTGAGCGCCACGATGTCTCTTGCCGCCCCGGCTCTATTGTCCAGCGCCGATTTTACCATCACTAGGCTGGAGGCTGCACCATCGACGGTCAGTTCGGCCAGACTGGCTCGTTTAAAACCGAATTGCTCCGGCGTAATCGTATAACTGGTGACCTCACCGTTTTTAAGCTCGGCAATAGTTGAAGGCGATGCAATGCTGATTTCATCGAGTCCGTCGTCGGCATTGACGACCAGCACATGCTTGCTGCCGAGTTTTTTTAGAACGTGCGCCAGCGGTTCCACCCACTGTTTGGCAAAAACGCCGATCAACTGGTTGGGCGCACCGGCGGGATTGGATAAGGGGCCTAATAGATTGAACAGGGTTCTGACGCCCATTTCTTTGCGGGCATTGCTGGTGTGCTTCATCGCGCCGTGATGTTTGGGCGCAAATAAAAAGCCGACACCGATTTCATTGACGCAGTTCGCGACTTGTTCGGCAGTCAAATCCAGGTTTACCCCGGCAGCTTCCAGCAGGTCGGCGCTACCGCAACTGCTCGACACGGAACGGTTGCCGTGCTTGGCAACCTGCCCACCGGCTGCGGCCACGACAAAAGCACAGGTGGTGGAAATGTTAAAAGTGTTCGCGCCATCGCCGCCAGTGCCACAGGTGTCGATGACATGGTCGCCTGTTACTTCCACTTTGGTAGCCAGTTCGCGCATCACTTCGGCGGCGGCGGCGATTTCGTCGATGGTTTCGCCTTTGTAGCGCAACGCGATTAAAAAACCGCCGATTTGGGCGTCGGTGGCGTTGCCGCTCATGATTTGGCGCATCACCTCGCGCATTTGCTCTGAGTTAAGGTCTTGTTTGTTCAGCAGGGCTTGCAGGGCTTGTTGTATGTGCATTCGGGTTAAGATTTGTTGTTTGAAAATTGTAAATAGAACACGGATGACACAGATTAGACGGATTTAAACGGATTTTTATCTGTGTTTATCAGTCAAATCCGTGTCATCCGTCGACTGCATGGATGCAGGAGGTAGAGCAATGCAGGAGCAATTGCCGAGTTCCATTATTAAAGCTTGCCATTCAATGCGTCCTGCAAGCGCTGATAAATGCCGCCGAAGCTGCCGTTGCTCATCAACACAAAATGCCCACCGTAGCGCGCTTCGAATTTTAATTTATTGATGATGTCATCCAGCGATGAACAGATTTCGATATTACCGGCGTATTTTTTCAGCTCGCCTAAATCCCAGCCCATCGCTTCCGGTTGGTAGATGATGGCCAGATCGGCATTACCCAGTGATTCCGCCAGCGTTTTGGTATGTACGCCCAAACGCATCGTGTTCGAGCGCGGTTCGACAATGGCTATAATGCGCTCCTGCCCTACCTGTTTGCGCAAGCCGTCCAGCGTCGTTTGTATCGCGGTCGGATGATGGGCGAAGTCGTCGTAGAGTGTCACACCATTCCCTTCGGCTCCGCTCAGGGCAGGAATTTCGGCTATCACTTCCATGCGGCGCTTGACGTTTTTAAACTGAGTCAACGCAGCTATCGCATCCTTGGGCAGTATACCGACATGTTTTGCGGCGACTATCGCAGACAATGCGTTGTAGACATTATGATCGCCGGTCAGCGACCACTCGACACAGCCTTGTACTTGGTTGTCCATCAGTACATCGAATTGGCTACCGTCTGCTTTAATCAATTGGGCAATCGTAGGGGCAATCCCTTGTGGTTGCCCTGATTGGGCGGGCACAAGACCCGCCCCTACCGAAATCACTGTCTTGGCAACCGGCGTCCAGCAACCCATCGCCAAAACGTCATTGATATTGGCGTCGCATTCGGGGCTGATAATCAGGCCTTCGCCGGGCACCGTCCTGACCAGATGATGAAATTGTTTTTTGATCGCATCCAAGTCGGGGAAAATATCGGCATGGTCGTATTCAAGGTTATTCAGGATCGCAGTACGGGGACGGTAGTGGACAAACTTTGAGCGCTTGTCAAAAAACGCCGAATCGTATTCATCGGCCTCGATCACAAAAAAATCGGACTCGCCCAGCCGCGCCGAAATGCCGAAATTTAACGGAATGCCGCCGATTAAAAAACCCGGATTAAAACCCTGATGCTCCAGTATCCAGCTGAGCATGCTGGTCGTGGTGGTCTTGCCATGGGTACCGGCTACGCCCAGCACCCATTTGTCCTGCAACACATGCTCCGCCAGCCATTGTGGGCCGGAAACGTATCTTAGCCCCCGATTCAGCACCGCTTCGACTTCAGGATTGCCGCGCGACAAGGCATTGCCGATAATCACCAGATCCGGTTTGCCATCCAGGTTTCCCGCCCGATAGCCTTCCATCAACACGATGCCTTGCTGCTCCAGCTGCGTGCTCATCGGCGGATAAACATTCTGGTCTGAACCGCTGACCTGATGCCCCAACTGCCGCGCAATCACGGCAAGCCCGCCCATAAATGTGCCGCAAATACCTAAGATGTGAATATGCAATGTTTTGTCCTGAATTGAATTTATTTTTTGGCTGGCGGTTTGGCACCGGGTTTCTCTCCCGGTTTTCCGCCCGCGTCTTCTTTGGCGGCTTCTTCTATAGGCACTTCCGCCTCTTCTTTTGCCCCGGCTTTTTCAAGAATTTTAATGATTTTGCCATGCGCGATTTTCTTGGCCCTGCCCATGACCGTCACACTTTGTTTATCCAGCGCATTGACATCCGCTCCGGCAGCAATCAGTAAATTGACGATGTCTTGATCGCCAAAAACCAGCGCATCCATTAGCGCGGTCGTTCCTAAATTATCGGCAACATTAACATCGGCTCCGTACCCCAACAAGGCTTTAACAACCTGCACATTGCCGTTAAAACTTGCGGCCATCAACGCGGTGCGGCCGCTCCCTGTTTTGCTGTTAACATCAATCCCTTGCGAAAGCAAAGCCTCGGTTCTGTCCAGCTTGCCGGTCATCGCCGCCGCAAATAAATCTTGGCCATCTTCTGCATAAGTAGCCTGGGACAGAACCAATAACAGGAATAAAAAGTAATCTTTATATTTCATACTGAATAGTTGCTTGCGTTTAATGAAAAGTTACGATGAAATAATCAACACATAACCTATATGATCCAATAATGAACGAAAAAAACAAAATAATAGTTAAGGCGGCACCCTTTTTTATAGAAGCGCAATCTTCTCCTGATGAGGATCGCTATGTCTTCGCCTACACGATCACCATCACCAACGCCGGAGAAATACCGGCAAAACTGCTCCATCGCCATTGGCTGATTACCGATTCCAACGGCAATATCCAGGAAGTCAGGGGCGACGGCGTCATCGGCGAACATCCCTATCTTAAACCCGGCGAGTCTTTTCGTTATACCAGCGGCGCGATGATAGCGACACCGGTCGGCACCATGCAGGGCGACTATACTATGCATTCGGACGATGGCGATAACTTTCGTGCAGACGTGCCCCGATTTACCCTGTCCATCCCCAGAACCCTGCATTAATAATGTCCATTTATGCTATCGGCGATATTCAAGGCTGTTTTGATGAATTATTAAGACTCCTCGACAGCCTTGCTTTTAACGAGCATACCGACCAACTGTGGTTTGCCGGTGATCTGGTCAATCGTGGCCCCAAATCGTTAGAAACGCTCCGCTTTGTCAAATCGCTGGGGGATGCTGCAATCACCGTGCTGGGCAACCATGATCTGCATTTATTGGCCGCATCCTGCGCGCCCAAAATAGCCCATAAGAAAGACTCGCTGCAGCAAATACTTGAAGCGCCGGATCGGGACGAATTAATCGATTGGTTAAGACATCGACCGCTGTTTCATTATAACGATGAATTCTGTTTGGTTCATGCCGGTGTCCCGCCGCAATGGGATTTTAAAAAAACCCAAAAAATGGCCATGCTGGCGGAGCAGGCTTTAAGAGGCCCCAATTATCAGGCGTTCTTAAAACAGATGTACGGCAACAAGCCCAATATCTGGTCGCCCAACCTGAAAGGGGTCGAGCGCTTACGTTATATCGTCAACTGCTTTACCCGAATGCGTTATTGCGATGTTGATGGCCGACTGGATTTTCTCCATAGCGGGCCTCCAGGCTCCCAACCCAAAAGCCTAGTTCCGTGGTTTGACGCGCCCAAGCGTAAAAATGCCGATATGCGCATTATCTTCGGCCACTGGTCGGCGTTGGGCTATTACGAGGGGCCGAACTGTTACGCGATCGATACCGGCTGTCTTTGGGGCGGCCAGCTGACCGCGCTAAGACTGGGTGAGCCGGTGCAGCGTTTTAGCATTGATTGTCCCGAGGCTAAAAAACCCCGTAAAAATAATCTGGCTGTGGCGGGTTAAGTTAAAGCCGGTTCGTAAGATAATGCTGGAGTCCAAAGCTGGCTTTGGATGATTTTTATTGTTATCCAAAGCCAGCTTTGGACTCCTGCTATTTCCGTTTTTCCAACTTCAAAAAACTATAACTGAACGCCACGTCGGGATCATCCTGAATATCTTCCCGCTCCACCTCTATCCACTGCTCGGCATCAATCTCAGGGAAAAACGTATCGCCGGGAAATTCCTGGTGTATCAGCGTCAGATAAAGCGTATCGGCAACCGGTAGCATCGTCTCGTAAAAATCCGAGCCGCCGATAACAAATACTTCTTTGGCGTCGCCGCAACTTGCCAGCGCCTTGTTAATATCGTTAAAAACCAGGCAGCCCGATTCTTGTCCTGAGCCTGCCGAAGGACTGTATCCCGAATTCCTGCTGATAATGATATTGGTGCGCCCCGGCAGCGGCCTGCCTATCGACTCGTAGGTTTTGCGCCCCATCAAGATCGGCGCACCCATGGTTATTTTTTTGAATTTTTTAAGGTCGGCGGATAAATGCCAGGGCATTTGGCCGTTTAAGCCGATAGCCCGGTTGCTGGCCATCGCAACGATAAGTGATATTTTCATGTTATTGCAGTATTCTTTAAATAATTAATTTCTACCCAAGCATCATACTATGAAAAATATACTGGTTGTATTTACCGGCGGCACAATCGGCTCTGTTGCAACTGACGGCACCATCAATACCTCGGACACCACATCGTTCAAATTGATCCAACTGTTTCAACAGCATTACGAGTGTCACCGGCAAATCCATTTCGACACCATTCAGCCGCTACAGATTTTGAGCGAGAACCTCGCGCCCCCGGCCTGGAAAACCATGATTGCCGCGATTGAAGCCGCCCGGCCCGATCAGTACGACGGCATCATCATCACTCACGGCACAGACACTCTGGCTTATACGGCTTGCGCGTTGAGCTTTTATTTTAATGCCGCCAAAATTCCGATGCTGCTGGTTTCCAGCAATTATCCGCTGGATCACCCCAAAGCCAACGGCGTTGAAAACTTTATCTGCGCCGTCGAGTTCATCCAGCAATTCAAAAAGCCCGGAGTTTTTGTACCCTATCGTAACCAACAGCAAATCACCCAGCTGCATCAAGGCACCCGCTTGGCTTGTTCGTTGCAGTTAAGCGGCGATTTTTTCAGCGTTCAGGGCAAGAGCTGCATGCAATTTGAAAACCGGCAGTTTTCACTGTTGAATCCGCCTGCAAACCAAACGCCAACACAACATATCCCGTTAACAGCCGATTTTTCCGAGCGCATCCTAATGGTCAAGCCCTATCCAGGCCTCGATTACACGCGCTTCAATCTGGACAATGTCGATGCGGTTTTACATGATCTATATCACTCCGGCACCGCATGCGCCTCGCTGCAATGGGGCGAAAACCATTCGCTGATTGAATTCATAAACCGCTGCAAAAACCTGGGCATCGCCGTTTACCTAGCTCCTGCGATTAAATCTACCGACGCCTACCAAAGCACCCAAGCCTTAATCGGGCAAGGGGCTGAAATCGTCTGGAATATGTCGATTGAAGCCGCCTATGTCAAACTGCTGCTGGCTTATGGAAACTTTCACGATACGCAGGACATAACGGATTTTATGACTGCGGATATCGCCGGGGAACACCTTTAATGGCACTTGATGCAAGTCCGCCAGAACATCCTTAAAGGACAATAGCAATGATAGAAAGCAATATGGACTCCATCCACACCCTATGGGACGAACTGGCCGATTTCGGCGCCGACCGTTCCGACGAAGCCCTGACCCACCTGATGAACGGTCTGTGCGCATTGGCGGAAGCACGGAATATCTCCTGGATGGGAGCCGTGCGCCTGGATGCCTCTTTTGTCGGCGATCAAGCAAAGGGCTGGCGGCCCCGCGTCATCCGTTATCTGCACCCGGCGCTACAGTTGGACGCCGCCGCGCACGAACAAACGGGCAAACTGGAGCTGGGGGATGTTGACGAGACTACCCTGCGTAACTTGGCCGGCGCAGGGGCCTTCCGCGCTAACCGGCTGCGGGACTTGGTAGGATCGGAATGGTTTGAATCAGCTTACTACCGCGCTTATTACAAGGGCGTCGGCCGCGAAGACGCAGTCTGGGTAGCCTTTCCGGTAAACAAGGACATCGAATCCTGGTTCGGCATATTCCGCGGCCCGGATCAACCGCCTTTCACCGAAGCCGAGCGCGATCAAATTGCCTATGCCCTGCGCAGCCTCAAGTGGTTTCATCGGCAACTGCTGCTTTCCCACGGCCTGCTGGCGGCCGTAACACCTCTGACGCCAGCCGAACGGCGAGTGTTGCACCTGCTGCTAACCGGCCTTTCCGAGAAGCTGATCGCCGAGCAACTGGAGCGCAGCTATCACACTACCCATAAAAGTATCACATCCATCTATCGCAAATTCGGCGTCAACAACCGGGCCGCCCTCATGGCTCTGTGGCTGGGGCAGACGGCATAAAAGTCCGGTAGTCAGAAGGGGCGGCATCGCGCGCCTTTTCGATTACCAACCGCTGGCGTTCATACAATGGTGCGCGGTGCCCCCCTACTTGGCTTCAGTCGACCCGATTCCATCCTGTTTGTGTGAGTTCTACCAACAATTCCCCTGATGCGAATTTTTCTTCGATGAGCGGTAATAATCGTTCAAACCATTCCAGTAAATCTTTGCGCCGCGTGTTGCCTACCCTTACCCAAATCAACGGTACTGGTTTTTCATCAGCGTTATGTAAAATCACAAAATCTTCATCTTTACTGACAATGATGCTTTCACTCTGCTTGGCCCATATCCAAATATCCCTATCTGATGTTTGCATCATCTTTAAATCAGCAACATGTTTAGATTCGTGCCCATGTTGTTGTAACATTCGCGCTAAGCCAATGGGTAGCTGTGCGTCTACTAAAAATCGCACTTCAGGCAACACTTAAAATTGAATGATCCATCTGATGTGCCGCGTATTCCAGGGCGGCTTTAATGTCACCCGCCTCAAGATAGGGATAGTCTTCCAGTATTTCCTCTGTACTGGCACCCGCTGCCAATAAATCCAGAATATCCTTTACTCTAATGCGCATATGGCGAATGCAAGGACGACCGCCGCATAATTGCGGATCAGTAGTAATTCTGTTTAATTCAGTCATTATGTTTTTCTCTATTGATGACGTTAAAAAAGCATCTGATTGACTCAAGGTTTCGCTCAAAATTCGCTGCTACCTTATCTTAATGTATTGATATATTCATACATTTGCAAGCGCGACTTTAGCAAAAAAATCCGCACATTTCGGCAACGAGTGCCGCAAAAAGTCAGTAATATCAGCTTCATCCTCCCGGTTCACCTAAAAATACTACGAAAGCCGTGGCCTTAGCTGCCATACCCCCTAATTAGGGGGTACAACCCTATAAAGCATAAGCGTATGCTCCTTCCTAAAAAATATTTGGGAACGAACAGCTATGAACCACACCTACCGCCTGATCTTGAATGCCGCAGTAAAAATTCCGGTAGGGGCCGCATTGCGCCCCTTTTCGATGTCCAACCCTATTGGCGTTCATACAATGGTGCGCGATGCGCACCCTACATGGCTTGGTTTTAATCATGCACGTCATAGCAGTAACGCATCCACCCTGCAACGAATCCGTCGCACGGCCGTCCTGGCGGGTGCCGTCTTGACAGCCTTGACCTCCGGCCAAGCCCTCGCCCAATCCGGCCTGCTGCTGTACGTTCCCAATAGCGCGGACAGCAGCGTCTCGGCGTACCAGACCAACGCGGACGGCAGCCTGACGGCGGTGGCGACGATCTCGGGCCTCGGCGCCACGCCGCGCGTGGCCGCCGTGCGGGGAGACCAGGCGTTCGCCTACGTGACGATCTTCGGTAGCGACCAGGTCAAGGTCATCGACACCAGCAGCAACACGGTGGTGCAGACGGTGGCGACGGGCGATGGCCCCTTCGGCGTTGCGGTCAGCCCCGACGGCAGCCGGGTCTACGTGACGAACAATCAAACCGGCGACAACGTGTCGGTGTTCAGCGCCGATGCGAGTACCGGCCAGCTCAGCGCGCTGACGACGATCAATGTCGGTGCGAGGCCGCGCGCTATAGCCATCAGCCGCGACGGAACGCGCGCCTATGTCGCGAACCAGCTCCCCGGCACCGTCTCCGTCATCGACACCGCCACCAACAGCGTGATCGCCACCGTGAACACCGGCGGCCAGCTCTCCGACGTGGAGGTCAACCCCGACGGCACTCGCGCTTACACTGTTGATGTCACCAACAACAAGGTCTACGTCATCGACACGGCAACCAACGCCGTGGTGGCGAACCCCGCAACCGGCTCCCTCCCCATCGGCGTCGTGGTCAGCGCCGACGGCTCGCGGTTCTATGTCACCAACTTCAACGGCAACACGATTACCCAGTTCGACGCCTCCACCAACACCTCGCTCGGCACGGTAGCCACCGGCGACGATCCGGGCCTGCTGGCGATCAGCCCGGACGGCACGTCCGTCTACGTGGCGCAGGGGGGGACGTCCGATACCGTCGGGATATTCTCGGTTTCGTCCGGCCTGCTGACCGCCAACGGCACTATAGCGGCGGGGAACGATCCGCATTCAGTAGGACTCTGCGGCAACGGCAGCGCGATGCTCGGTTCCGGAGGCACCTTTGTAGCGAACACGGCCGGGGCTTTAGGATGTACCGGCAGCAGCGCCTCGTTCACCGGCGGTACGCTGAAGATCAATACGGCGTCCTTTTCCAGTTCCCAGGCCATGTCGCTGGGCACCGGGGGCGGCACTATCGACACCAACGGCAACAACGCCACGATCTCAGGGGTGATCAGCAGCACCGGCGGTCTGACCAAGAGCGGAACCGGCACCCTGACCCTTTCGGGCGCGAACACTTACAGCGGCGGCACGACGGTCAACGCCGGTACGCTCTCGGGCGACACCAGCAGCCTGCAGGGCGCGATCACTAACAATGCCACGGTGACTTTCGACCAAGCGGCCAACGGCACTTATGCCGGGGTAATGGGCGGCAGCGGCAGTCTGACTAAGAGCGGCGCGGGAATTTTGACCCTATCGGGTGCGAACACTTACAGCGGCGGGACGACGGTCAACGCCGGTACGCTCTCGGGCACCACGACGAGCCTCCAGGGCGCGATCACCAACAACGCCACGGTGACCTTCGACCAAGCGGCCAACGGCACTTATGCCGGGGCGATGGGCGGCACTGGCAGTCTGAGCAAGAGCGGCACCGGCACACTGACCCTCTCCGGCACCAACACTTACAACGGCGGCACCACGGTCAGCGGTGGTCTGGTCAACTTCAGCACGCTCTCCAATCTCGGCTCGGGCAACGTGACGCTCAACGGCGGCGGCCTCCAGTGGGCCACCGGCGCCACCACCGACGTCTCTTCACGCCTGAACGCCCTCGGCGCTGGCGGCGCGACCTTCGACACCAACGGCAACAGCGTGACGCTCGCGTCCGCGCTGACCGGCGCAGGCGCGCTCACCAAGAGCGGAACCGGCACGCTCTCGCTCTCCGGCACCAACACTTACAACGGCGGCACCACGGTCAACGCCGGTACGCTCTCGGGCACCACGACGAGCCTCCAGGGCGCGATCACCAACAACGCCGCAGTGACGTTCGACCAAGCGGCCAACGGCACTTATACCGGGGTAATGGGCGGCACTGGCAGTCTGAGCAAGAGCGGCACCGGCACGCTGACCCTCTCCGGCACCAACACTTACAACGGCGGCACCACGGTCAGCGGTGGTCTGGTCAACTTCAGCGCGCTCTCCAACTTCGGCTCGGGCAACGTGACGCTCAACGGCGGCGGCCTCCAGTGGGCTACCGGCGCCACCACCGACGTCTCTCCACGCCTGAACGCCCTCGGCGCTGGCGGCGCGACCTTCGACACCAACGGCAACAGCGCGACTTTGTCCGGCATCGTCGGCGGCACCGGCGGGCTGGTCAAAAGCGGAACCGGCACCCTGACCCTTTCGGGCGCGAACACCTACAGCGGCGGCACCACGGTCAACGCCGGTACGCTCTCGGGCACCACGACGAGCCTCCAGGGCGCGATCACCAACAATGCCACGGTGACTTTCGACCAGACAAGCAACGGCACCTATGCAGGGGCGATAAGCGGTACCGGCGGCCTGACCAAGAACGGAACCGGCAAGACTATTCTGTCCGGCGCAAATACCTACAGCGGCGATACCAATATCAACGGCGGTATCCTGTCCGTCAACGGTTCGGTGGCTTCCAATGTTTCCGTCGCCAGCGGCGGCACTCTGGGCGGTTCGGGAAGTATCGGCGGAGCCGTCACCGTCGCCGACGGCGGCATCATCGCGCCGGGTAACAGCCCAGGCATACTCACGGTGAACAGTCTTACTCTGAACCCGGGTTCGATTACCCGCATGGAAATCAACGGCCTGACCGCTGGCACCCAGTACGACCAGATCGTGGTCAACAACACTGCCACGCTGGGCGGCACGCTCGATCTGGTGTTCGGTTTTACCCCGGCTGGCGGTAACCGTTTTACGCTGATCAAGGCCGCCAATATCGTGCCCGGTTTTGCCGCTATCCAGGACAATATCTCGACCAATCTCGGCGCAGCGCTATCGGTGAGTACGATCAGCAGCGCCACGGCCTTCGACCTCCTGATCAATCAAGGCAGTTTTGTGCCGTTCGCGCTGACCCACAACCAGCGCTCGGCGGCCTCGATGGTGGATGCCCAGTATGCCGCCTGGGGAGCCACCGGGCTGGTCAACTATCTCGACACGCTGAGCGCGGCGCAACTGCCGACGGTGCTGGGCAGCCTGAGCGGTGAGCAGCACACGCACGGCCAGTCTATGGCGCGTCGCTTGGGAACGCAGTTCAACAGTCTGCTGTTAAGCCGCTTGGATGCTGTCGATGCTGAGCGTACGCACGGCTGGAATTTCTGGCTGAAGGGTCTGGGCGGGTTCGGCAGGGTGGACAGCGACGGCAATGCCGGTCGCGCCGACAACAACAGCGGCGGTTTCGCTTTGGGCGCGGATACTGAGCTTAACGACCATGCGCTGCTCGGCGCAGCCGCGAGCTATGTCCACAGCAATGTCGATGCGGTTACTGCCAATCTGGGCATGGACAGTTATCAGCTGTCCGGCTATGCCAAATGGCATCGTGACGACAATTATATCAAGGGCACGCTGGGCGCGGGTTTTCATCAAACCGGTTCGCGCCGTACGGTGTTTGAGGATAGCGCCTCCGCAAATTACGGCAGCACCACTGCCGGTACCGCGCTGGAAGCGGGCCGCAATGTTGCGCTGCTGGAGCATACGACTTTGACGCCTTATGCGGGGATGCAGTACCAGCATTTGAACCGGAACGGTTTTACCGAAACCGGCTCGGATCTGGCGAACCTGAAGGTGCGCGAGGCCAATGAGGATTCTTTCAGGACGTTGCTCGGGGCGCGTCTGAGCCAGACTGTGAAGACCGGATGGGGTGTGTCGATACAGCCTTCGCTCCATGCCGCCTGGGTGCATGAGCATGGCGATAGGGTTTCCCGGATGGCGGCCGATTTTGCCGCCGCGCCTGCTGCCGTCTACCGCGTCAACGGCCCGTCACTCGACCGCAGCCGCGCCGCCGTCGGCGCGGGTCTGGTAACGCAGTTCAGCAAAACGGCGCAGCTGAATGTCGCTTACAACGCCGAGCTGGCCAGGAGCGACAACTGGCATACGTTGTCGGCGACTTTTGAGTACCGGTGGTAGGCTGAGCCAAGTTTTAAGCTCCAATTTGGAATCAATCTTCATTCCGCAATAAAACGGCTTTGATAATCGTCCATGGCCCGTCTAATCACTTCATGCGCTTCTTCCCGTCCGTAGACATTGGTTATTTCGCAGGAGTTCTTTTCGCTTGGCAAGTGTTTATAGGTCAGAAAGTAATGCCTCAGGCGGTTGATATACGACTCGGGGCAATCCGAGACATCGCTCCATTGTCGGTAAAACTCGTCGCCTTTCATGACAGCAATAATCTTGTCGTCGGCTTCGCCGCCATCCAGCAAACGAAAACCGCCAATCGGTATCGCCTGCAACAAAATATCGCCATGCGTCACATTGCGCTCACT
This sequence comes from Candidatus Methylobacter oryzae, assembly GCA_945861405.1. Taxonomy (GTDB): domain Bacteria; phylum Pseudomonadota; class Gammaproteobacteria; order Methylococcales; family Methylomonadaceae; genus Methylobacter_A; species Methylobacter_A oryzae_A. The sequence goes on from CAMAUL010000008.1 coordinate 16,303, forward strand.
CAACACGCAAATATCCAGCGGGTCGCCATCGCCCTTGACTACCGTTCTGCCCGATTTTAATGCGGCATATTCGGCAACCCTGTCCGCGCAATAGGTTTGCGGGATAAACCCGTACAAGGTAGGAACGGTGTTGGAAAACTTTTGCGGCCGGTCGATTTTAAGATAGCCTGTTTCTTTGTCGATTTCGTATTTGACGGTATCCGATGGGACAATTTCGATGAACGCCGTGACGACCTCAGGCGTATTGTCGCCAGGGCTGATGCCGTGCCAGGGGTGCGCTTTGTATTGTATATTCATAGATGAAGGTAGATTTGATAATTATTAGGAAAAATGGAACACGGATGACACAGATTAGGCGGATTTAAACGGATTTTATTGTTTAACTTGTTAATCCGCGTTAATCAGTTGAATCCGTGTCATCCGTGTTCCATTAATAAAAACAGTTAAACAGAAATCGGCGCCTTGATATGTTCGTGCGCCTGGTAATCGACGATTTCAAAATCTTCATAGCGGTAATCGAATATCGATTCCGGCCTACGTTTTATTTTTAATGTCGGCAGCGCGTAGGGCTTACGGGTCAGTTGCAAGTCAGCCTGCTGCTGATGGTTCAGGTACAGGTGCACGTCGCCGCCAGTCCAGATAAAGTCGCCGACTTCCAAATCGCACTGCTGGGCGACCATGTGCGTCAATAACGCGTAACTGGCCATATTGAACGGCAAACCTAAAAACGTGTCGCAGCTGCGCTGATAGAGCTGGCAAGACAGCTTGCCGTCGGCCACATAGAATTGGAAAAACGCATGACAGGGAGCCAGCGCCATTTTACCCAGCGCCACATTCTGCTGCGGGCTGATGCTTTCATCCGGCAAATCCGCGACATTCCAGGCGGAAACGATAATCCGGCGGCTGTTGGGCGTTTTTTTAAGTTGTTCGATGACTTGCCGGATCTGGTCGATATGCCGACCGTCGGGCGTCGGCCATGAACGCCATTGATGGCCGTACACCGGGCCTAACTCGCCATTTTGATCCGCCCATTCGTTCCAGATATTGACATTATGCTGATGCAAAAAGCTTAAGTTAGTTTCACCTTTTAAAAACCAAAGCAATTCATATATAATTGATTTTAAATGTATTTTCTTGGTTGTAACCAAAGGAAAGCCTTCCGCCAGCGGAAAACGCATCTGATGACCGAAAATGGACAGCGTGCCGCTACCGGTTCTGTCGCCTTTCGGACTGCCTTCGCTGATAATTTTATCGAGTAATTCTAAATATTGCTTCATGCGGGTTTTTTATGGCTGCTTGGTTTCTTAGGGTATGGTTCTGAAACTTGACGAAACATTTGTAGGGGGCGATTTCAATCGCCCGGCATAGACTAGCGACCACTCAGCTCATCCAAAAGTTTGATGAAATTCCGCTTGGGCTTGAAGCGGACGCGCAACCCAGTCAAATAATCGCCGAACTCCCGGTTTCGATTCTGGGCAATCATTATCCCACCAATCCGGCGAATTAGCTTAACGGCATCGGCATAAGCCGAATTGTTGGTTTGGTCAACGATGCTTGGAATCACTTGCCGATAAAGTGCTAGCGCATCGTCCGTGCGCGTCGGCTCCAACTTACCGGCCAACGTTATCAACAAACCTTGATTGCAGACGCCTGCATGCGCCGCCGCCCAGGCGGCATCAAGATCGTCCTCCCATAAAGCGATTTCAACCCGCAACGAATAATCGGGTATTGAAGGCTTCGGCCTCCAGCGGTTTGTAACCGCCGCTTCAGCGGCAATAACTTCGGCGACCCGCGCCAGAGCGCGTTCCCGCTGTTCGGGCCAAACGCCGAGTTGCTTGGCAACACCGTGCAGTTTTTTGTATAGCTCCAGCGATGCCCGTTCTTCGAACTGCACCCAAGTCAATTGCAAAGCCTCATCGTTGCGCTTGCGTTGCAGATAAGCCGTCACCAGAAAATCCAGCAGCCGGCTGTCCGTCGCTCTAGGAAAAGCTTGCAGCCCACGTTCCGCCCAGTCCAGCGCCTTGTCATCCTGCCCGGCCTTGGCCCAGATTTCGGCGATTGTCAGATAGTAATGAGGCTGCGACAGGTCGCGCGACTTAATCGCCACCAGTTCCTCCACATCGCCGCTCGCCTTGGCCAGCGATTCCATGATACTGGTGATATGGAAGCGATGCGAATCGTAAGCGTCGCTGCTTTGCCTTGGCTTAATCTTAGCCCACTCGACTTCAGCCAGCTCCCGATAACGCCGCAGACCTTCCTCGCCGAGCGCATCATGATAAGTGACTGCGCTAAAACTGCAAATCCCGAATGGCGATGTCGTCTCTAAACGGAACAAGCGTTCCGCCAGCGCTTGCGGGTCGGGCTTCGCCAACTCACAGGCGCTAAGGTGCAAATCGCCGAGGGCTTGCACGATGCCGCCGACCTCGCCATTCGAATCGTCAATCTGTTCCAGAGCGTTTTCCACGCGCTCAATGCCGTATTCGGCCAACCCGACCAACATCGCAGCGCTATCGGATGTAAGCAGTTCCGCCAGCGATTCCACGACCTGATCGATATTTGCCGCAAAGCTGCGGGACTCCCGCCAGTCAATAAAACCCTTGATGCGTGTCGCCTGGTCTATCGCCCTGCGAAAAGCTTTGACCACATCGGTTCCCCCGGCGACACGCTGGGCCTTGAGCAATAAGGACTGATGCAAGCGCTCATCGCGCTTGGCGGTATCCAGCAACAGCTCGATCAATACCTCCGGCGTTTGTGTATCCAAATAATCTCGGATATCGCTCCACTGATCACGGCGTTTCTTTTTTCCGGATACTGCGCCGCCTGATTCTTTCTGCATCGGCTTACCTATTTGGAATAGTTTTTATAAGAAAAATATAACAACCCGGCACCGATCAAAATCATCGGCGTTGACAGTATCTGCCCCATGGTGACCCAGTCCAAGGCCAAATAGCCTAATTGCACGTCCGGCATCCTGAAAAACTCGACGAAGAACCTGAAGCAGCCGTAAAAAAACAGCGCCATGCCGGTAGTCGCCATAACCGGTCTGGGTTTGCTCGAATACACCCAGAGAATCGCAAACAACACCACGCCTTCCAAAAAAGCTTCGTACAATTGCGAGGGGTGGCGGGCCAACGGGCCGCCGTTAGGAAAGACCATAGCCCAGGGCACGTCGGTAGGCCTGCCCCATAACTCGGAATTAATAAAATTGCCGATACGCCCTGCACCTAATCCGATGGGTGCCAGCGGCGCGATAATGTCGGTCAGTTGCAGCATGCTGCATTGCTGCTTTTTGGCGAACAACCACATCGCGATAAATACGCCCAACATGCCGCCATGAAAAGACATGCCGCCCTGCCAGATTTTAATCAGCACCAGCGGGTTGTCCAGAAAACCGGCAAAATTATAAAACAGGATGTAGCCGATCCTGCCGCCCAGCACTACACCGAATGCTCCGTAAGTCACCAAGTCTTCTATGGCTTCCGGTTTGATCGGCGACCAGGATTGCTCGGCTCGTTTTTGCCCTATGAGCCAAACGGCGGCAAAACCGATCAAGTACATCAGGCCGTACCAGTGAATCTTTACCGGGCCTAAGCTTAAAGCGATGGGATCAATTTGTGGGAAAGTCAGCATAGTTGTCGAGTGAATGGTTTATTGAAGTGGGGTTATTGATGGTAAAAAATCTGTGTGCCTAGAAGTGTAAATTGGCGACTATTACTCAAACTCTTGTCAGGAGCTTATTATATCTTTGGCTCCATCTTCAAGCCTAATAAGATGTCTCTTTACGGCAGGCGGCTTCTGAATTGTGGGGTTCAATAAACTGGCGCAATCTCAGTATATCCGCCAAGGTGGTTTCCGCTGGCTCCAACTTGGCCTGCATAGCTGCCCATCCTGGCCGCCTAATGGAACAGTGTTTTAATGTCGCGGGAGCTGTGCAGAACCCTGACAATGTCGGCACCATCTTCAAGCGGAAGATAAAAAATCAGATAACTGCCGACCGGAAAACTCCGCAAATCTTGGGCCAGTTCATCGCGGCTTTCCCCTAAGCCCGGAAATTCGGCAATCAGGAGGCATTTTTCTTGGATGGAATCCATAAACTTATCGGCGTTATTGGGGCTGTCCTGTGCGATATGCCACCAAATCTCATCAAGATCGGTTTCGGCCTGGGGCTTTTTTAACAAACGCGGCATTATTTTGTGTTTTCTTTGCCCACAAGCCGTTCACGCCCGCGTTTTTTGATGCTTTCCATGTCCAGCAGGGTCGATTCGCCGCTGTCCATCCCAAGCCTGATCTCTTTTTTCAGTTCCTCAAGGCGCAGGCCGCGAACCTGATCACGTTCCTCCATGAGGCGCAAGGCATCACGGATGACCTCGCTTGCCGAATGGTAAAGGCCGCTGTCCAGCTTGTTTTTGACCAGCTCTTCAAAATGAGGGGTGAGGGAAATGTTCATGGGTTTTGCTCCGCCGCTAAAATAACAACAAATAACAATTTATGTTATTTTTGACGGGAAGTCCACAATAAAGACAAAGCCTGTGTAGTGTCACTTTCTCAATACGCTACGCTATTGCACTGTATGGATTGCGGCTTATCTTCCAACGTATGCCAAATCTTTAAGATCACAATATCGTCATCATCAAGCCGATAACGCATGACATATCCTCGCTTTCCAAAAGGAATGCCAATCTCGCGGTCATGTCGGCCATCAAGTCGTCGGCCAAGGCCGGGATGATCGATAAGAATCGCCGCGCCTTTCTTCAAAGCTTCAGCGGCACGGCGGGCGGCTTCCGGGTTGTGGGGCTCAATAAACTGGCGCAGTTTTTGCGAATCAGCCAAGGCGGTTTCAGACCCTTTCAGCGTCAACGTTCAGTCTCTGGCGCATGGTTCTCTTGATCAGTCCCCCAAGTGTCGAGCCATGAAGCCATAGCTTCATGACTAACAAATTTTCCACTGCGCTTGTAGTCCGCCCAAGCCTCATCGGCTTCGCAGTTTCGTGTTTCTATGACTTCCTCCCTTTCAAGGTATTCACGGATCGCCTCACGCATCAACCAATGCGTAGAACGCTGCCTAGCCGTGCCCAAGGACTTGAGGCGGTCACGTATTTCTTCATCGAGCTTAACGCCTATAGTGACAGACATAGATTTATCTCCAATGGTTGCTGCCGTCGCAACCATCATATACTAGGAACAACCGGATGTTTTAATCAAATTAGAGAGGCATTCGCAAGAAAGCGCAGATGCCTCAGCAAAACTGCGTCATTTGCGAAAGACCGCGTTCGACCCCTTGCAGCCATTCCAAAACGTAGAATAGATCGAACAGATTTGTTCGTAGACTCACGCACGTATTCAGAAATCGCGAAACTGAGCCAACATAGCACCATTAACACATCGTTCAGCATATATACTCGCCAAGGTGGGCTGATCAAGTTTACTGATTTCGCCGATATCCAGAGCCTCTGCCATTAACTCCAGCAAACGTTCTCGCGGAGTTTGCCGATAGCTGTTGAGAAAGAAATCATAAAGCTCTAATGGGGTGTTCGCCGTGGATGTGCGTTGTCCGACCTCCCCAAAAAAAGTGTCTGGATGTTTGCGCCATGCCGCCATTTCAACATCCGAGAGAGGCCAAGTATAGATGCCCGAAGTGCCGTCATCGAACGACAAACCACAGTAAGCGGTGCATTCTGATTCAGCCACGGTGGCGGTAGTCAAAAGACCTGGACGCTCAGAACCGTCATTTCCTTTGATCAAATAACGTTGGCCGATCAGCAGCCTGGGCAAGCCTTCTTCGCCAAAAGCAAACTCTGGAATCTCTCCATCAAAAGTCGATGGAATATCAGCGTGATCTCTCATAGAGCGAAGCAGTTCGTACATTTCAATGTGACGCTCGCGCGCATCAATGGCTTCTCGAAGACTAGGAGACGTAGAATCATGTTTAAAGTCAGGAATTTGAAAGCCGTCCGCTACCGAAGAACACCGAAAATTCTCTAATTCCAGATGGTGATGCCAAGGAGTGTTAGTGACAAAAAGGTATGCATTTGGCAAAGCGTGCCCATTAATCGTTCGGCCTTCAAAAGCTCGTAAACCAGTAACAGCAGTACTCAAGTGTGCGGAAATTTCATCATCGATAGTGTCGTCAGGTATGTTGATGTCGATGAAGACAATTCGCGTGTAATTAGCTTGCTTGGCCAGTGCTCGGTTTAGCTTTTGACCAAGCCTGGACTTGTGGCCTGCACGATGTTTAGCCTCAACAGAAAAACGTTTGCCTGTGCGAGTGAAGGTTGCAGTGAATTCGCAATGTGAGGTTCTGCGGTCGTCCTCGTTCTCGAATTCTATCTCGAAACCGGCACGAATCAACGTTGCGGCAACGTATACCTCATAGCGAGCGCCAGGGAAGTTGTCATGATTTCTCAAGCGACCAATCAATTTATCTTGTAGCTCAGCGTTATGATCGAGGGCGTAAAGGTCATAGGCTAGTTGCATGTAAGCAGCAACAGCACCGTTCATAGGCGCTGAATGCACCTTACCCACCTCCTTTATGAAACGTTGCTGATGCTCGCAAACAAAATGATACCAGACCAAAATTGGATGGCGCTGTTCAAGAGGTTTGGCTAGCTCTATATTGCCCCAGTCTGGGCCAATTGCCATTTTGATATAGTCGCAGAGAAAGTCGTGGAACGTTCGCCACGTCTGTGAGTGCAAGAGGCGATTCTTCACTGCGACAAAGCGTTGCCCGAAGGCTTCGGTTGCAATGATTGGTTTCCCTAGCCCCTGCTGACGCTCTTGTTGCACACGTTTCGCCGCTGTACGGGCTTTCATTGTCTCATGCGTTTCGCGCTCAATATGCTCCAATGACTCCCATGAACCATGACAGCGTTTGTACTTTTTCCCACTTCCACAGAGGCAAGGATTGTTGCGTCCAATTTTTGGCATATCTATTCTTAATTTTTCTACACAGCATACTCTAAAGCATATTTAACTGACCGTCCGGTTTTGGCCGATACTCGTCTGTCATTATTCATCAAACAAACGTTTTCTGGATAGGTTAAGAAAATCAGGCGCTATTACGTGTCGCGAATAACGCTTTACAAATGTGTCATAGTTCACCAAGAACAGGGCTTTACTATATTTCACTTACAGCCTCAGCCAAAATTAATCTAATTGTTTCTATCGTCATGAACAAAGTCATCGGTTGCAAAGGCGATTCCACGAAACCGCGTGAAAGGTAGAACTGCTTGGCTTGGTCGGAAAGCGCATGAACCAATAGGGCAAACACTCCGGCATCACCGGCAACGTTGACTGCCCGTAGCATCGCATCGCGCAGCAGTGCCTGCCCGATTCCCTGATTGTGGTAGCGCTTATCGACGGCGAGCCGACCCAGCAGCAGAACCGGCAACGGGTTGGGCATGTTGCGCCGCATCGACTTGGGCGCCGCCTCATGGCTGATCGCTCCGGCCGACAGGCTGTAGTAAGCAATAACATTTGCACCGGCACACAACACGAAGCAACGGGAAGCCCCGGAGGCATGATTCTTAAACGCGCGTTTTTTGAGCCATTCGTTTAGGGAGGGTTCGCCGCTATTAAAACCAGCCAACTCATGGTCAGCCGTAATCGGCGCGAGCGGCGTTAAATCAAGCGCGGTCATTTCTCCCAGGGCGCTTTGGTCTTGAGCAACCGGCGTAATTTGTCGGTCGGCGGCAATGGCTGGTCGAGCAGTGCCTGAAATTTAGCAAAGGTGCCTTCATCGACGGTGAAGAATGCTTGGTCAAGCAGCACGTCTTCCGCTTCGCGGCAGGCGGCTTCAAGCATAAAATCGGAGCGACTGCGGCCCAGGCGGTTTGCAGCTTGGTCGATGAGATCGCGTTGTCTGGCTTTAGCGCGGATGTTGATGGAAACGGAAGTAGCTTCTTTGGTTTGTGCATTTGGCATGGCTATGCTCCTCTGTATACAACTTGAGCATATATTATTGTATAGAACATTGCAACACAACTATCAATCAGGATGACGGCATGATGTCGTTGGCACCCATGGTCAGCTTGCCTGAATTGTGGGCAGTGCGGATCATCACCCTTTAACCGTATCTGCGTCCTGTTTCCTACGCATGAACCACTCGGTCAACTCGCGGGTATCGCCCAAACCACAGAGCTGGCGGTCGATGGCATCCTGATTGCCCCAGACCGCCTCGGCCCAATCGCCGCCAGCTACGCGCGACTCGATGTCTTTGCAATAAAGCCCCTTATCACGCTGGACGTAGAACCCGTAGGTGCGGCAAGCTACCGGGCGATGGGCATAGACCCTGCAAGCCCCTGCCGACCGATCCAACAGCGGGCAGACGATGGGCCGCGATGACTGCTCGGCTAGCGCGGCAATGTCTTGGCCGATTTCCCGAAACTGCTCCTGTGGCAGCGCGGCCAGTGCCTCCCACAACAAATCCCATTCCGCCTTGGTGAGCAAGGGTATTTCGGCGAGTCTTCGACAACAACCGTCGCAACCCAGACCGCATAGCCAATCGGGATGGTTGTCCCTGATCAGTTGTACGCGCGCTTCAATATCGTCATGGAGTTGTGGGAGTGTGTTCATCCGGTATAAAGATTACACGTCCAGGTTGGTCACATCCAACGCATTCTTAACAATAAAATCCCGTCGCGGTTCCACTACATCGCCCATCAGCGTGGTAAATATCTCATCGGCCGCAATCACGTCTTCGATCCTGACTTGCAGCAGGCGGCGGTTATTGGCATCCAGCGTAGTTTCCCAAAGCTGTTCCGGGTTCATCTCGCCCAAACCTTTGTAACGCTGGATATGCTGGCCTTTTTTGATTTCCTTCATCATCCATTCAAAAGCCTGTTTAAAGTTACTAACCGGCTGCTGTCTTTCGCCCATTTGCATGAACGAGTCTTCGTTGAACATGCCAGCCGTGTCTTTGGCGTATTGCGCGATTTTGTAATAATCCTTGCCGTTGAAAAAGGTCGACGGCAGGATAAAGGTTTTGGTGATTGCATGCAGTCGCTTGTTAACCACGACGGAAAAATCGCCGCCCGCTTTGTAATCCAGATCAATGGTGTATACCGCTTTGCTGTCGCAATTTACCAGTCTTTTTTCCATGTCGCTGAACCAGGCCGCAAGCTTTTGCTGATCCTGCTTGAGTTCGTCAGTGATCACTTCCATATAGGCAAACTGCTCCAAGAACACCGCATCGTAACGTCTGGACAAGCGGTTATTGATGCCGTCTACCTCGGTGAACAATTTAGCCAGTTTTTCCAGACCCTGCCCTTGAATCGGCGGCGCGGATGCGTCGGTAAACAGCTGGGCTTTATCCAAGGCGAGCTGAATCAGGTATTCATTCAACTGGGCATCGTCTTTGACGTAATGCTCCTGTTTGCCCTTCTTTACTTTGTACAAAGGCGGCTGGGCAATGTAGATGTAGCCTTTTTCAACGATCTCGGGCAATTGCCGGTAAAAGAACGTCAGCAACAAGGTTCTGATGTGCGAGCCGTCGACATCCGCATCGGTCATGATGATGATGCGGTGGTAACGCAGCTTATCCAGATTGTATTCGTCTTTGCCTATGCCGCAACCTAACGCGGTGATCAAGGTTCCGACTTCTTCCGATGAAATCATTTTGTCGAAGCGGGCTTTCTCCACGTTCAGGATTTTCCCCTTTAACGGCAATATGGCTTGGGTGCGGCGATCCCTGCCCTGCTTGGCCGATCCGCCCGCAGAATCCCCTTCCACCAGGAACAGTTCGGACAACGCGGGATCTTTTTCCTGGCAATCCGCCAGTTTGCCCGGCAATCCGGCAATATCCAGCGTGGTTTTACGCCGCGTCATTTCACGCGCCTTGCGAGCCGCTTCCCTGGCACGGGCAGCGTCGACAATCTTGCCGACGATGGCTTTGGCTATTTGCGGTTTTTCCAGCAAAAAATCCTGAAGTTTTTCGCTCATCGTCGATTCAACTAGCGGTTTAATTTCCGAAGAAACCAGCTTGTCTTTGGTTTGCGAGGAAAATTTAGGATCGGGTACTTTAACCGACAACACGGCGGTCAAACCTTCCCGTGCATCATCACCGGTAGTTTGCACTTTTTCTTTTTTGGCTAGGCCGCTGGATTCGATGTATTGATTGATAGTACGGGTCAAAGCGCCCCTGAATCCGGCCAAATGGCTGCCACCATCGCGCTGCGGAATATTATTGGTATAGCAAAACACATTCTCCTGGTAGGAGTCATTCCACTGCATCGCCACTTCGACTGTGACGCCTTCCTTTTCCGCAATAAAGTGAAATACTTCCGGGAACAACGGTGTTTTGTTTTTATTCAGATGCTCGACAAAAGCGCCTATGCCGCCTTCGAATTCGAATACGTCTTTTCTGTCATTGCGCTCGTCTTCCAGGCTAATGCGTACGCCGGAATTCAGGAACGATAATTCTCTGAGCCTTTTTGCCAGGATGTCGTAATGAAACTCGACATCGGTAAAAGTTTCCGTGCTGGGCTTGAAATTAATCATAGTACCTGAGCCTTCGGCAGGCCCTACTGCGGCCAATGGCGCGACCGGTTCCCCCATACGATACTGCTGCTTGTAAAGCTGACCGTTCTTGCGCACTTCAAGATTCAGCTCTTCGGACAAGGCATTAACCACCGACACGCCCACGCCGTGCAAACCGCCTGAAACTTTGTAAGCGTTATCGTCAAACTTACCGCCGGCATGCAGCACCGTCATAATGACTTCCGCCGCAGACCTGCCCTCTTCCTTGTGAATATCGACAGGAATACCCCGGCCGTCATCGGAAACAGAAACCGAGCCGTTGCTATGGATGATCACCCTAACCTCTTTGCAGTATCCAGCCAAGGCCTCGTCAATCGAATTATCGACAACTTCGAAAACCATGTGATGCAAGCCGGAACCGTCATCCGTATCGCCGATATACATGCCCGGTCGTTTTCTTACCGCATCCAGACCTTTTAATACTTGGATATTGGTGCTGTCGTATTCAGGCTTAGCCGTTTCGACAGCTTGATCACTGGGGTTACTCATGATTGTTTCTTTCCTGTTGGTTGCGAATGTTCCACGTGAAACATCACACGGGTTTTATGGTGCCATGTTCCACGTGGAACATTTTGTAATTTTTTATCTCTGTTAAATCGCCGAAATCGATTATTTCAGTTGCGGTAATAAATACCTGACACGCCATTTCCGATAAGTAGCTTAATAATTTAGCCCGGTTAATCACATCGAGTTCCGCTGCGAAATCATCAATCAATATGCAGCCGGTTTGACTCTGTTCGTTGGCAAGCAATTGAACCTGGGCCAACTTTAAGCTCATGACCAATAATTTTAATTGCCCGCGTGAAACGAAATCCTTTGCCAACCGGTTATTGACCAATAATTGAAAATCCCCGCGCTGCGGCCCGCTATGGGTAAATCCGTAACGCAAGTCTTTATCCTGATCCTCGATTAAAACCCGGCTAAACTCTTTAGTCGTATCCCAACCGGATACAAGCTTCATATCGATTCCATCAAGAGCGAGAAATCTGCCGATAATCTCGACAAATACCGGCTTGAATTTTTCTAAATATTGCTGGCGGTAACTGTCGACTATTGTACCGTAATAAACCAGTTCTTTATCCCAAACATTGAGTTGCTCAAGTCGCCTGGTTTTTAATAATGCATTGCGTTGGGATAAGGCTTTTTTAAACTTGCGCCAGGCAGGTAAGAAATTTTGATCATCATTAAAAACACCCCAGTCTAAAAACTCTCTCCTGACTTGTGATCCGGCATCGAGTAATTCATAACTTTTGGGATGAATAAGTTGCAGCGGCAACGCATAGGCTAAATCCGAGCGCTTTTGTTTTGATTGCTGATTGATACGGATTTCAATATTTTTACCATCCAGTTGTATACCCAAATGCTGATTGCTGCCATTTGCCTGTAAAGTTTGTGCGGAAACAACCAGATGGTTTTGGGTAAAGTTGATAACCGACTTGATGGCTGAGCAACGAAAAGACTTGGCTCGCCCTAAAATAAAGATTGCTTCAAGCAGTGAGCTTTTGCCACTGGCATTTTCTCCGACAATAAAATTAATTACCGGAGAGGGGATGATCGATTCTTGTTGGATATTCCTTACCGCATGAATATCCAGTTTCAACAAACTCATTACTGCAATATCACAGTCTCATGGGCATAACGATAAATTTATACCCGCAATCACCCGGTTCATCGATAAAACAACTGCTGGCGTTGCTGGCAATGGTCAGAACCGCTAATTCAGAATCCAGGTTGGAAACAGCATCCAATAAATATTGGGCATTAAAAGCGATCGTTAACGGTTCGCCCGTATATTCAATCATCATCTCTTCCTCGGCTTCATCATGCTCTGGATTATGCGTGCTGATTTTCAGACTGTCGGGGGTGATGTCAAAAGTCACACCCTTGAATTTTTCATTCGACAAGATAGCCACACGGGTCAACGCATCTTTCAATATTTGTTTTTGAATATGAATTTGATTAAAGAATTCCTGTTGGAAAACTTTACCGAAATCAGGATATTTTGAATCCACCAGTTTCGCCGAGAAGATCAGGTTCTTGATAAAAACTCTAATATTGTTGCTGGAGAACTCAACTTTTAATTCAGCTTCCGGGTCATCGAGCAGACGGCTAAGTTCAAGCACACCTTTTCTGGGAAGAATAATTCGGGCTTCAAAACCGGTGGCCTGATCCAGGTTATCTTCATAAATGGACAACCGGTGCCCATCGGATGCCACCAGTTTCAACTTGCTGTTGGATACATTAAGCAACAAGCCGTTCAGGTAATAACGGACATCCTGATTAGCCATGCAGAATATCGTCTTATCGAGCGCCTTTTTAAATTTTCCGGCATTGATGAATAAATGGTTCTCCAATTCGGATTCGGCAAATTCAGGATAATTATCGGCGGGCAAACAACTCAAGGAAAAACGGCTGCGGCTGGATGCTATTTTGACTTTCGCCGCGCCAGCTCCAGACTGGCTTGCGGCATACATACCATCCCTGGCGATCGCCGAACCTGCTCCCGGCAGGTTTTCGTCATACACACCGTTCCTGGCGATATCGTCCTGCAACTCAAACTTAATTTCAGCGCCACTGGGTAAGAGCCTGCAAATATCCAAAAGTTTTCTGGCCGGTACCGTAATTGATCCTGATATGGCAGTTGCGATATTGATTTTCGCGATGATCTGAATTTCAAGATCCGTACCGGTTAAAATCAGCTGATCTTCCTCAATAACCATCAGCACATTGGAAAGAATAGGCATTGTTTGCCTTTTTTCAATCACGCTGACTATTTGCTGTAAAGGGAGCAGGATTTCTTCTCTATTAATAATAAATTTCATAAAAGAATATTTTTCTATTATTACTATTAGCTTAAAAGGAAACTGTGGAAAACAGTTTTTTAACCTTAATAATCAATTAGCTATGTTGTTATAAACAATGTGGTTAAAGGTGCAACTTAAAATGTATGGTTTGTGTTTAAATCAAAGGTGTTAATAAAAAGTCATTTTATCCACAACTTGCTCCCAGTTAATGAGACAGGGTTCTCAACAGGTTGGAGTAATCTTCCGCAATCTTGTTATCGGCTTCTTTTAACTCGGCAATCCGTTTACAGGCATTCATTACTGTAGTGTGATCGCGACCGCCAAAGGCATCGCCGATTTCAGGAAAGCTGTGCGATGTCAATTCTCTAGCCAAACACATAGCCATTTGCCTGGGCCGGGTAATGGATTGCTTTCTGTTTTTAGAAGACAAATCGGCAACGCGAATTTTAAAATATTCGGCAACCGTTTTCTGAATATTATCGATATTAACGAGTTTATCCTGCAAAGAAATCAAATCATGTAAAGCTTCCTTGGTAAACTCTGTGGTGATTTCGCGACCGGTAAACTGTGCATTGGCAATAACTCGGCGTAAAGCGCCTTCCAGATCCCGAACATTCGAAGGTATCCTTTTGGCGATAAAAAAAGCCACATCTTGAGCCAGTTCAATGCCAACTAAAGCGGCCTTCTTCAATAAAATAGCGGCCCTGGTTTCCAGATCGGGAGGCTCGATTAAAACAGGAAGTCCCCAACCAAACCGTGATTTTAAACGGTCTTCAAGGCCAATGATCTCCTTGGGGTATTTGTCACAGGTTAAAATGACTTGGCGTTTATTTTCCAACAACGTGTTGAAGGTGTGAAAAAACTCTTCCTGGGAGCGATCCTTGCCGGCAAAAAACTGGATGTCATCGATCAGCAGCACATCGACACCGCGATAAAATTCTTTAAAAGCGTTGATGGAGTTTTGCTGCAAAGCCTTAACCATGTCCTGAACAAATTTTTCAGAATGCAGATAAACGACTGTCGCTGAAGGATTTTTTTGTAAAACCGCATTGCCTATCGCATGCATCATATGGGTTTTACCCAAACCGGAACTGCCGTAAATCAGTAACGGGTTATAAGCCTTGCCGATGTTTTCAGCAACCTGCATAGAAGCGGCTCGTGCTAACTGATTGGATTTTCCCTCGACAAAATTATCGAAGGTAAACGCCTTGTTGAGAAAATTGGGGCTGGATTTTTGGCTTCCGGCAGGCTTGGCTATTTTTGCAGCCGCCGTAACAGGTGAATTTTTGCTACCGATTTCCAAACGCAACTTTACTGTTCCGTTGGAAAATTCATAAATGGTTTCTTCAATTTTTGCAAAATGATGCTCTTTAACCCAATCCAGTACAAACCGGTTTGGGGCTAATAATTTAATCTGTCCATCGCTTTCTATGGCCTGTAGGGGTCTTATCCATGTACTGAAATCAGAACCTGAAATTTCATTTTCAAGTTTAGTAAGACAGTTGTTCCAAATTGAGCTCATCGAAATTAGTAAAAAGTTGATTAGATTAATAAAGTAATTTTGTTACTTAAGCACTATACAGCAATAAAACATTGCGCTACAGAATTGACAGTTCTAGCAGTTTATTTTATCATCCGCTGTCTTTTTTATCTGTTTTTGTTAACACTCATCCGATCAGGCCTTAAGTACAATGAAAAGAACATACCAACCCAGTAAAATTAAACGCGCCAGAACTCACGGGTTTCGCGCAAGGATGGCGACAGTCGGTGGCCGCAGAGTAATCAATGCTCGCAGAGCAAAAGGTCGCGCCCAGTTAACCGTTTAGTAGACGGTTGTGTGGCTGAAGAAGTTTTTAGTTTCCCCCCGCAGTTACGGTTAAAAAAACCGGCTGAATATAAAAAGGTTTTTGCCAATCCCGTAAAATCAAGTGACCAATATTTTACCCTATTAGCTATTAAGAATGATTTCGATCATCCTCGGCTGGGCTTGGCAATCGCTAAAAAAAATATAAGAAAGGCAGTTCACAGGAATGTGATTAAACGAACTGTCCGGGAAAACTTTAGAATAAAACAACAGGGTTTGGGGAATATAGATATTGTTGTTTTGGCTCGTAGAGAAGCCGTAGATGCACCGCCGGATTTGTTACGAAAATCATTGGAAAGGCATTGGCTTAAGTTGGTATCCCGATGCGATTCATGCTGATAGCAATTATAAAGTTTTATAAATACTTTATTAGTCCTTTGCTCGGCGACAGGTGTCGTTTCTATCCAAGTTGTTCAAGTTATTCTCTGGAAGCGCTTCAGCTCCATGGAGCCATTATCGGCTCTTATCTCTCCCTAAAAAGATTATTAAGATGTCATCCGTTCCATGAAGGTGGCATCGATCCCGTTCCAGAAAAATTTGGTAATAAGAATGGATAACATAAGATTTGTACTGATCGTTACTTTTGCAATGCTGGTTTTTATGTTGCAACAAGCTTGGCAACAGGATTATGGCCCGAAGCCTGAAGTCGCCGCTGTTGCAGACCCCGCAGTTGCCAGCGTCAAAGAAGATTTACCTGTCGCCACCGGTGCAGCAGCCCAAACAGAAGCGGCAGAACAAAATACCGCTGCCGTACCATTGGCAAAAGTGTCATCCGCCAACGTCATTACTGTTAAAACCGATGTGCTTGCGCTTCAAATTGACCTGCAAGGCGGTACAATCCAGAATCTGGATTTGCTCAACTATCCGGTAGAAAAAGCCAACACCGCCGTAGACAAATTACGCGCACTGGTCGGTTTATCTGAGGCGGAAAAAAACACCGCTCCGGTGCGCTTATTTGACAGCAGCCAGGAAAAATTATTTGTCGCTCAAAGCGGCTTAATTGCCGACAGCGGATTTGCGACTGCGCCGACTCATCACACCGTATTTAAAAATGAAAAGATCAGTTATGAGTTAAAACCGGGCGAAGAAAGTTTAACAGTGCCGTTGACCTGGACCGATAGCAACGGTCTGACTATCACCAAGTCATTCACCTTCAAACGCGGCAGTTACGACATAACACTGGAACAAAAAGTCAAAAACAATTCAGGTAAACCTTGGACTGGCAGACAGTACAGCCAATTGCTTAGAGCGCCGGATACAAGCAGTAGCGGTGGCGGCATGCTGACCGGCGGCATGAGAGCTTATGCCGGCGGCGTTATCTATACCGAAAAAGACAAATATCAAAAAATAAGCTTTGACGACATGGTGGATGAAAATCTCGATGTCGCCACCAAAGGCGGTTGGACGGCGCTGATCCAGCATTATTTCGCTTCCGCATGGATTCCGCCAGCCGATCAGGAAAATCACTTCTACACCAAAGCCTTGAATGACGGTCGTTATGTAATCGGGACTTATTCGGCACCGGTCACCGTTAACGCAAATTCGGACGCCCAGTTTGTCGCCAAATTATTCGCCGGGCCTAAAATCCAGCCGATGATGGAAAAAACAGCGCCGGGTCTTGAGCTGACCGTCGATTACAGCTTCTTAACCTTTATTGGCAAACCCATTTATTGGTTGCTGAATCAGATTCATGATGCAGTCGGCAACTGGGGCTTGGCAATCGCCGGTGTCACATTGTGCATAAAATTGCTGTTCTTCCCATTGTCGCAATCGAGCTACAAATCGATGGCTAAAATGCGCAAAATTCAGCCGCGTCTTAAAGAATTGCAAGAACGTTTTGCCGATGACAGGCCGCGATTCAACACCGAAATGATGGCGTTGTATAAAAAAGAAAAGGTCAACCCATTGGGCGGCTGTCTGCCCATTTTGATACAGATTCCGGTATTCATGTGTTTATACTGGGTATTGAGCGAAACCGTCGAGTTCCGTCAAGCGCCATTCATGTTATGGATACAGGATCTATCGATCCAAGACCCTTTCTTTGTTTTGCCGGTCATCATGGGTATCACCATGAAAATTCAGCAAGGCTTAAACCCAGCGCCGATAGATCCGATCCAGGCTAAAGTGATGAAGATGTTTCCAATCGTTTTCACCATCTTCTTCCTGTTCTTCCCGGCCGGTCTGGTTCTGTATTGGGTGGTCAACAATACCCTGTCTATCATTCAACAGTCGTATATCACCAAACAGATCAACAAAACCGCATAATTTGGGTTTAAGTGGAGATTGAAAACCTGGATACCATTGCAGCCATTGCAACACCGCCAGGGAACGGCGGTGTCGGTATCATTCGCATTTCGGGGGCATTGGTTCCCGAAATTGCCAAGCACCTCCTTAACAAGGCTTTAACCCCCCGACTGGCCCAGTATTCATCTTTTACCGATGAAGACGGCTCAGTGATCGACTCCGGCATCAGCCTGTATTTTCCTGCTCCCGCCTCGTACACCGGCGAACACATCCTCGAACTTCAAGGCCACGGCGGCTCGGTGGTATTGGACATGCTGCTGCGACGGGTTTTATCGCTGGGCGCACGCTTGGCCAATCCCGGCGAATTTACCGAACGCGCCTTCCTTAACGACAAACTTGATCTAGCCCAAGCCGAAGCCGTCGCCGACTTGATTGAAAGCAGCACCGAACAATCGGTCCGTTCCGCGCAAAAATCAATGCAGGGCGTTTTTTCAATACAGGTCAACGAACTGGTCGAAGAACTGACCGAGCTGCGGACTTACGTCGAAGCGGCCATCGATTTTGTCGATGAAGAAATCGATTTTCTGACCGACGGCGTGGTCGAAAACCGGATTGTCACAATACTGCACCGCATCGAACAAATCCAACAAACCGCGCAACAAGGCCGCCTGCTGCGAGACGGCATGACCGTGGTCTTGGCGGGAAAGCCGAACGCCGGAAAATCCAGCCTGCTCAATGCATTGGCCGGACATGAAGCTGCGATAGTCACCGACATCGCCGGAACCACCCGCGACGTGTTGAAAGAACGCATCCAGCTGGACGGTATGCCACTGCACATTATCGACACCGCAGGCCTGCGCGAAAGCGACAATGCGATAGAACAGGAAGGCATCCGCAGGGCGCATCAGGAAATCAAAAACGCCGACAAAATCCTGCTGCTGATCGATGCACGTGAACCGGAAATAGACTCGGTATTAAAAACCTTGCCGCCCGGCGTCAACATCACCCGCATCTACAACAAAATAGACCTGTTGGGGTTGGAGCCGGAAATAAAGCAAACCGAACTCGGCACGGAAATCTATTTGTCGATTAAAACCGGCGACGGCATGGAGCTGTTAAAACAACACCTCAAACAGAGCGTAGGCTTTAACGAGGCGACCGACAACGTGTTCATCGCCCGAAGAAGGCACATCGAAGCCTTAAACAAAGGTCATGAGTTTGTCGACAGCGCCTTAAGCCAGTTAAGAGGCAGTCAAGCCGGAGAACTGGTCGCCGAAGATTTAAGACAGGCGCAAATGAGCCTTGCGGAAATTACCGGAAAATTCACCTCGGATGACTTGCTGGGGAAAATATTTTCCAGCTTTTGTATTGGTAAGTAGCGAGTAGAGGAGTGCAAGCTTTGCTTGCGCAGCAGGCGAAGCCTGCACTCCAGCCCTATAGGGCTGCCTCTGGAGAACAAACCATGATTTATTATGACCCAGCTGGTAGTAAAGCGGCAATTTCAATCGTGAAAAGGTTTCCCGTTTATGACCCGAGTGTTCATTAGTTATAGCCATGACAGTCTTGAGCACAAAGAATGGGTGTTTCAAATTTCAGAGAAATTGCGCCCTAATGGCTTGGAGTGCAGCATTGACCGGCATGTGAATGGCTTTCCACCCGAAGGTTGGCCTTTGTGGATGGAAGAGCAGATCGAACAAGCCGATTATGTGTTACTAGTGTGTACGCCATTGTATTTTCAACGTTTTAAGGGTGAGGATACAGCAGGTGGGCGTGGTGTCACTTTTGAGGGCTTAATCATTACTCAGAAGCTTTACGATGTTTTTAACCACAACACCAAATTCATCCCGGTCATTCCTGAAACAGGCAGTATTGATCACGTACCGCTCATTTAAAACGCTATACCACCTACTGCTTGCCGCAAGAATATGATGGGCTGTATCGCTTCTTCACGGGGCAACCGGAAGTTATTGCTACGCCAGTTGGTACAATCAAACCCGTGCCGCCGAAAAATAGCCTGTTGCATCTGGCTAACTCCATTCGAACCAATTGTGATCAATCTCTTGGTCGTTACCAAGAAAAAAGCCTACATCCTAACTGGATCAGCTTAATGTGTGAGTGGTTGAAATACGATTCATGGGAGGTAAAACATGCAGAGCTACTTTTATCTGATATTTGGCCTATCAATGCAGAAATAAAATGGAGGAACACCAATCGCTCCGCTATGGCATACTTGAACCCCCTGTCGTGCTTGATGCTGGTATTTTAACCGAGGAAAGTAACTTCCGATTTATGGAGAGTTTTTAAAGGAACCTATATTACGTGACGCATCAAAACATCTCGGTTATGTTTCTCGAATTCTAAAAAGCGGAAATCATAGTAACTCAAGTTATCCAGTAGAATATTTTATTAATTGGGCAAAAGAAAAAGGAATCAAACCGTGCTGGTTGCATTTGGCAGATTCTGAATGGGCAAATGACTGGGTCATTCGTCAGCAATGGAGTAAAAAAGAAGCTATAGCATTACTAAAAGGGTTTAATCCTGAAAAAATTGAACAGTACAAAAAATATAGACCTGATGAATTAGAATATCTGTTGACCCTCGTGTTTGAAGATTGCTGCTTTTCTAATGCTGCAAAAATATTGGAGTTGTGTGAAAGTGAAAGGAAAATAGAATTTCCAGCTTCCCCGACTACGATCATAGAGTTGGCGCGAGCAAATGATTTATGGGTTCCTTCTGTTATAGAAGAAGCAGAGAATAGGAAGTCAGGATAGTAGTTTAATGATAAACACCATTTTCAGACTTCGCATGATTGAGCAAGCAAAGCTTGCACTCCAAATAGCTCAAAAAATTCTTCGGACATTGCTCTGAATTATCTTGGCCTCGGCTAAAGCTAACCCGACCGCGTTTGATGAGGCCGCTTGCCCTGGTACTCGGTTCTACTTCTTTCAGGCCTTCTTTCCGGCTTTACAATCTCAGCCAACAGATCGGCAGTGATGGCTTCAACCGGGATTTTTTGGCCGATAAACTCTTCGATATCCGGCATCGAATAAGCGTATTGTTCGCAGATAAAGCTGATCGCTACGCCGCTGGCGCCAAAGCGTGCGGTGCGGCCGATTCGGTGTACATAATCTTCGACATCCTGCGGCAGATCGTAATTAAAGACATGGGACACATCGGCAATATGCAGGCCGCGGGCCGCGACATCGGTCGCAATCAGCAAGGTGATTTTGTTTTCCTGGAAGTCGGCCAGCAGGCGCTGGCGTTTGTCCTGCGGTACATCACCGCTCAGTGCGGCAGTTTTGTAGCCGTTGGCGTTCAGGGTATCATCGAGACGTTCGGCACAACGCTTGGTGTTAACGAAAATAATACTGCGTTGCGGTTTGTGCTGGTTCAATATACCGACCAATAAAGGGATTTTTTGCTCATTCGAAGGGCAATAAGCGCTTTGCTGGATGGCTTTGGAGGTGACGTCTTCGGTCTCGATGCGGATCAACACCGGGTTGTTCATATGCTCGTAAGCCAGTTCGGTCACTTTGTAGGATAAAGTCGCCGAGAACAGCATATTCAAGCGCTGCTCCGGCGGCGGCATGCGCCGCAACAAATAGCGGATGTCCTTGATAAATCCCAAATCGAACATGCGGTCGGCTTCGTCCATGACCGTGACTTTGACATGATCCAGCGTGAACGCATTCTGCCGGTAAAAGTCGATGATGCGGCCGGGCGTGCCGATGATAATATCGACATTGGATTTGATGCTGTCGAGCTGCTTTTGGTAGTCGGTACCGCCGTAGATCAGCGCCATTTTAAGATTAAGATGCTTGCCCAGTTGCAGCGCATCTTTGTGAATCTGGATGGCCAACTCGCGGGTCGGCGCGAGGATAATGGCTCGGGGATATTTGATGGGTTTGTTTTTGACTACGGCTTTGATGACCGGTACTTCCGCATCAATGTCATCAATATTATCTATGTCGTCAATTGCTTCTTCAACATCGTCTTCGGCATCATTAATCAGATACTGAAAAGTGGCCAGCAAGAAAGCGGCGGTTTTGCCGGTTCCGGTTTGGGCTTGTCCCGCAATATCCATGCCCCGCAACGATAAGGGCAAGGCTTGCCTTTGGATCGGGGTGCAGTGGTTAAAGTCGGCATCTTTCAAGCTGCGCAGGATGGAATCAGACAATTCAAGATTGCTGAAGCGGATTTCGGTTAAATGGGTATCGTTCATAGGGTATAGCATAACGTAAAAATTGAAACAGCTGAAATTGATTGACTACTAGCTTCATCCCTCCTATAGTTTTACTTTAAATTTTTTGGAGAAATAGTGTGAGCGATTCAGTCCTTCATGTAAGCGATAGTGAGTTTAATGAAACCGTTATTAAAGCTGCCGGCCCCGTGCTGGTTGACTATTGGGCTGAATGGTGCGGACCGTGCAAAATGATTGCGCCGGTTCTGGATGAAATTGCGAAAGACTATTCCGGCAAACTGACCGTAGTAAAATTAAACATAGACGAAAATCCAGAAACGCCCCAACGCTACGGCGTACGCGGCATTCCGACGCTGATGCTGTTTAAGGGCGGCGAAGTGGAAGCGACTAAAGTAGGCTCGTTGACAAAATCGCAACTTGCGACCTTTCTTGATAGTAACATTTAAATTCGAATCTGACTCAGGCCTGTCACAAAAGGTTGGACGGGGCTGAGTACTTGAGTTACACTTATGCCGTGCGAAATCTAAGCGCACTCCATCATATCGTCCGATAAACTACACCCCTGAATTCTATCCTGTCCTCGTAGTTGCGGTTTTACATCGCATGAATTTTCCCTTGAGTTATCTTTATATATGAATCTAACTGAGTTAAAACTAAAACAAATAAGTGAAGTCATTGAAATCGCCGAGTCCCTGGGGCTTGAAAACGTAGCCAGATCGCGAAAGCAGGACTTGATTTTCGCCATCCTGAAAAAGCAGGCGAAAGCCGGCGACGATATATCCGGCGACGGCGTTCTGGAAATTTTACAGGATGGTTTTGGTTTTTTACGGACACCGGGCTGCTCCTATCTAGCGGGGCCAGACGATATTTATGTTTCACCCAGTCAGATCAGAAGATTCTCCTTAAAGACCGGCGATACGATTACCGGAAAGATCAGGCCACCCAAAGACAACGAACGTTATTTTGCGATGCTCAAGGTTGACCAGATCAATTTTGAACCCCCCGAAAACACCAAAAACAAAATCACCTTCTCAAACCTGACGCCGCTATTTGCCAAACAAAGATTCGTCCTGGAACAGGGCAACGGCACCAGCGAAGATTTAACCGGGCGCATGATCGACTTGATCGCCCCCATCGGCAAAGGCCAACGCGGCCTGATCGTATCGCCGCCTAAAGCCGGTAAAACCATGATCCTGCAAAGCCTGGCGCAGGCGATAGCAGAACAGAATCCCGAATGTTACCTGATTGTATTGTTGATCGATGAACGTCCCGAAGAAGTCACGGAGATGGAGCGTTGCGTGCGCGGCGAAGTCATTTCCAGCACCTTCGATGAACCGGCAACCCGGCACGTACAAGTTGCGGAAATGGTTATCGAAAAGGCGCGTCGGTTGGTCGAACATAAACACGATGTGGTCATTTTGTTAGACTCGATTACCCGTTTGGCCCGTGCCTATAACACGGTCGTACCATCGTCGGGCAAGATATTGACCGGTGGTGTCGATGCCAATGCGTTGGAAAAACCCAAGCGTTTCTTCGGTGCGGCGCGAAATATTGAAGAAGGCGGCAGCTTGACTATTATCGCTACGGCGCTGGTTGATACCGGATCAAGAATGGACGAGGTGATCTACGAGGAATTCAAGGGAACCGGCAACATGGAGCTGCATTTGGATCGCAAAATCGCCGAGAAACGGATTTACCCGGCGATTAACATCAACCGTTCCGGCACCCGTCGGGAAGAATATCTGGTTGATCCCGAGACTCTGCAAAAAACCTGGATCTTGCGCAAGATTCTTCAGCCGATGGATGAAACCGCGGCTTCAGAATTTTTGATCGGCAAGCTTAAAGATTTTAAAACCAATGCGGAATTTTTTGAATCGATGAAGCGGTAGTAGGGGCGGGTCTTGTGCCCGCCCATTAAATTAGGGCAACCACAAGGGATTGCCCCTACGGCGGAACATAGCCTTCCGGCATTTCGTTGTTGCCTTCAAACAGAAACTTGGTTCTCTCTTCGGCTAAAAAAGTCCTGGTTTTCGGGTCGAAGCTGGCCAATCTCCCTTCATTAATCAGCATGGTTTGTTTGGCTAACCATTGCTGCCAAGCTTGCTTGGATACTCTCTCAAATATTTCCTGGCCTTTAGGGCCTGGAAATGGCGGCGCATCCAGGCCTTCGGCTTCTATTCCCAATTTTACGCATTTAACCAGTCTAGTCATTTTATACTCGTGTGTGATTGCAACAGTTGCCTAATAGGTGCGGCTAGGCCAAGCTTATTAAGCTGCTCAACTTTATACCAGACAGTCTGATTGGCTTCCATCACAAAATTTATAGGGTTATCGGCTTGAACCAGCTGCGGCGTGTAGTCCAGATGATAATGGGAAAAGGTGTGCCGCCGTGTTGCCAGGGTCTGCTGACCGGTAATTTGAATACTCTTGGTTAAGCACCAGTCCTGTGCCGATTCAATGCTGTTAAATTCCGGCAGGCTCCATAAGCCGCCCCAGATACCGGTCGGCGGTCTTTTTTCCAGCAATATCCGGTTATCGGCACCGCTCAGCAATAACAAGGTAAGCTGTTTGACCGGCAGGGTCTTGGCAGGTTTCGGCGTTGGGAATGCCGATACCTTATCGGCAAGTCGGGCCAAGCAACCGGCATTAAGAGGGCAGGCACTACAAGCCGGTTTGCTGCGGGTACAGACGGTTGCGCCTAGATCCATGATGGCCTGGGTGTAATCCGCGACGCGATCTAGGGGCGTCAGTCGGGCGCTGATTGCCCACAGTTCCTTGTTGACCGCGCTGTTGCCCGACCAGCCAGATATAGCTTTAAACCGGGTCAGTACGCGTTTGACGTTGCCATCAAGTATCGGCTGGCTTTTATTAAAGGCGATGCTCAATATCGCTCCGGCCGTAGACAATCCTATGCCGGGCAATTCAATGAGTTCATCCAGCGTATCGGGAAAGCGGCCCCGCTTGGCAATCAGTTGCGCGGTTTTGTGCAGGTTGCGGGCGCGGGCGTAGTAGCCCAAACCCGACCAAAGATGCAGTACCTCATCAACAGGCGCGTTCGCCAAACTTGCTATATCGGGAAATTTTTCTATAAAGGCATTGAAGTAAGGAATAACGGTCGCGACCTGAGTTTGCTGCAACATGGTTTCTGAAAGCCACACGCGGTAAGGCGTTAGGTCTTGTTGCCAGGGCAGGTCTTTACGGCCGTATTGATCAAACCAGGCGAGGATATTTTGTTGAAAAGCGGATGGACTCATAGCTTGGGGTAAGGTTTATGTCGGCGCTATCTCAAAAAGCCTTTCAACAGATCGCCCAGACCAGGGCCGAGTTTCTTGTCGAGTTTATTGATTAGCTTGTCGATTTTGGCTTTGTTTTTATCGGTCAATAATGATGCGATGTCGATGGTATACGATGGCTGGCTCAGCGTTCCGGCAATGTTGATGGCTACAGCGCCTTTGACCTGTTCCGGCTCAGCGGCGTCACTATCCAGCAGCTGGGCATCGACTTTATAGTCTAGCGCTTCGGAATTCAGGTTTACGTTGCCTTTGCCATCGACACGCAATTTCGAGGATTTGGCGACTAGGTCGTTATTCTGGATCAAGCCGTTAGTGATCGTTGCCGTGCCGCTCATTTCCGAAAATAGGGTCTGGTCGTTTTTATAGTCTTTGGGTAATTCCGGTTCCTTGATCAGCGCTTTGCCTTCGTCAATGATTTTTTGCAGATTAAAGCCCTTGACCACACCGTCTTTGAACAGGAAGCTTAGCTGGCCGTTGAGTGACGCTTTCAATTCGTCTGTTTTATGCCCCTGCCCTTGCAGCTGTACGGATGCGTCAACGATACCGCTCATCCGGGCTGTACCATTGTAGTCTTTCAGCAAAGGCTCGATTTGCACATGGTCGATTTTTTCGTTCACTGCCAGCGTCGATTTGTCACCCTGCGCATCCATGCTGAGATCGCCTGTATAGCTGCCTTGATAAAACTGTTTGGCGGATTGTTGCGTGGTGATTACGCCGTTTTTAGTGTTCAAGTTGAGATGGATGTCCTGCATCGTCAAACCGTTGGCTTTAAGTTTGCCCAGCGACACCGTGCCTTCGGCATTGAGTTTTCTCAAGGTCTCGACAGGCAAAGCCGAAAATCCGCCAGCCAAAAAAACCGCAGGGCTGGCTATCGGCTTGGATGCTTTATCGGCAGGCGGTAAATAACGATCGACATCAAGCGCATCAATATCCAGATTGAAGCTGACAGCAGGCTGGGCAAAGTCTTTAAAGCTTACCGCTCCCAGCTCACGCGCCTTACCTACATCCCTGTAGGCAATGCCGACAGCGCCTTTAATTTGGCTCTCGTCCAGAGCTATTGCCAGGTTTTGCAGATTGGCCGAATCGGTTGCCGCTGCCAAGTCGAAATTGACGGACAGCTTGCTTAAGGCATTGGCATCCTGCATTGCAGGCACGGCGATAGCCAGTTGCTGCATGACTTTGGCGGGGCTAAATTGTGCAATCGCGACAGAACCTTGAAAAGAGGGCTTATCCTTAATGGACGTGCCAGTCATTTCGGCAGTCAGTATCGCGTCGCCCAATTTGAGCTGCAAGCCGGAAATTTTGGCTGTTTGTTGGCTCATATCCAGCGCGACATCGGCAACGGTTAATGCCGCCGTTAATGATTTGCCGGGAACGGTTTCACCCGAGGTGATTACTTGCAAGTCGCTGTGGCGTAGCGCAAAAATATCGAGCTGTTCATTAACAGTTAGTTCGGTGTTGAATTTGACGGCCTGGATGGTGTTGGCGCTACTATTCAAAACGGTTAAGGAAGCGGCGATGCTGGTCGGCTGATCGAAGTTGAATTTATCGGCATTCAGGTTAAGGTCTTTTATCTCGATGTGCCGTTCGGCTGCCAAATCATCCCAGTTAATCCGGGCATTTTCAAGCGCAATGCCGCCGATGGCGAAAGCCGCCGGTGTTGCGGCAGGTATGGGCTGTTGCTCCAGATTGCCGACGCTTGGCGTTGGTGAGGATGGTGTCTGTTTGGGAGTGGTTAGGTCAGCCCAGTTGGCGATGCCCTGTTTGTTCCTGGCAAGGTTCAAGACTAGGCCTTTTAACACGATGTGGCTGACTTCTATTTTTTTTGATAGCAGCGGCAGCAACAGTACTTTGATCTGGCTTTCCTCGATAGTTGCAAAAGGCCGGTCTTGAAATTCGGGCGCATTGCTTAGCGCAAGTTTTCCTGTAGAAATGCCAAGCCAAGGGATCAGCGAGAGTTTTAATTCGCCATCCAGTACTAGCTCCCGACCGGTTTTGTCCTTAACAGCGGCGGCAATATCAGGCTTAAAGTTATTGGGATCGATAACGAATGGCAGGATGCAGATGGCGGCTACCAGCAGCACAGCCATTGCGGCAATAGTCGCTAAGATGATTTTAAACGGTTTTCCCACACTATTCTCCTTGCGTAAAAGGTGTAATCACGATCAATTATGGAATATCATTATCTACTTATAACAGACAAGTAGGGTGGGCAGCGCTTTTCTGCCCACCACATTGGTGAATCCATGTTTGGGTGTTGTGAACGGTGCACCCGAGGGCATAAAGGCAAAAACCCCTGCCCACCCTACTTTACGGGTAACTGCTCACTCCTTATTTTAACCGTAAAGCCTATTCTGAATGTCCAAAGCCAGCTTTGGACTCCAGAAAGTGCGTTATCGGAGTTCAAAGCTGGCTTTGAACATAATAGGAGCGAGCGTCAGATAGGGTGAGTAGTTACCTTTACGGTATGTTTATTATAATTGAAAAATGAGGTATAAAAATGTTGCATTTGGCTAGATTTGCTGCAATTGCAGTTCTTGTATGGTTTTATCTGTCCGCAAAGGAAAAGGGGCAGCCGCCAATTAATTGGGCTATCACCGGATTGATCGGTTATTGGATTACTTGGTGGGCGGTTAAGCTGACGGTGGTTTCCGCTTTATCAGGCATGGTTGCTAAAAATCCCACAGGGACTTTTTTACTGGTGCAAATACCCGCGTTATGTGCAATCGGTGCGGCTTTTTTAATCAGAAAGAAATTGTTGGCGGATGCGGCTGGGAAAGACGAGTAAGGTTATGGTAATTAATGCTCGGATTAGGTTCCAAAGCTGATTTTTCCATCAATGAGCCGAAAAGAAGTTTTACCCCGCTCCTCTCTGGCTCGCCAGGGTTGGTTGCCGATCCAAACCTCAACGCCGTTAAAGATGGTTTGATCCACAACAACTTTGGCATACTCAGCAAATGACATTTCGGACAGCAGGCTTTCCCGGTCAGCTTGAAGTTGGGCGATTTCGACGGTCAGTTTGTCCAGGGTGCGGCGAGCCTTATCTAGCAGCCCATTCTTGTCTTTTTCAGGATTATTTTCAACGAAAGCGATAATCTTATTCATATCCTCAAGTTTTTTTTCATTCTCCTCAATGGCACTTTCGAGACCGTTCAGTTGCTCCTGAGTATGTGGATTTACGCCTGCCTGAATAAAGGTTTTGGTGCCGGCGGCAGAGCCGGCTGAGGTGGCTTGTACCAGCATCATCGCACTGGCAGTGCCTCCGCTGAGCAGGCCTTTTTTTCCGCCGGGTTTTCCGACTAAAATTTGATTGATTGCAGTCAAGTGATTATTCATGGAATATTCTTCAATGATGATGCTGGTTCCGGCATCAATACTGACATATTTGGCAAAACGGGCAGTAACCGAGCCTTTGCAGGAAAGTCTTCCTCCCATTGAAGTTGCCGAATTGCCGCCAGGGACGCTGTTACCGATTATGCCGCCTTTGATGCTGATATTCCCGCCGGCTTCAATTTCTGCGGCCTCAACGGTTCCACCTATGAATATGTCTTCTAATGCGTAAACCTTCATCCCATCCATAACATCGCCCAAGATATTAATCGTGCCATCGAAACTCAAGTTTCCCGTTGAGATGTTCACCTGCGGCACGGTGATGGTAGGCGAAACCATAACTCCAGTGGGAAACAGTATCGGTTGACCGATGATCGTAGCCCGTAGCAGCTCGTTATCATCCGGATCAAGCATGGCACCTTTCAGATCCGGGGTAAAAGGCGTGTTTTGGCTGGCCTTGGGCGTAAGCACCTGTCCCAGGATGTTTTCTCCTTTCTTTCCTTCGGTTGGGAGAGTGCGGCGCATCAGCGGATCGCCTTCTTTCACAAGGATAAGCTTCCCAAGATCACGAAAATCTGCAATGCCGTATTCATTTATCTGGGGGCGTCGTTCTTGTATTTCCGGTATCAAACTATGGAACTGCGCATCAAGGCCCTGTATGGCCGGACGGCCTTGAGCAATGAGGTAATCTGTGGCTACGCCTTCCTTTAGGATGGCTTCGAGTTCAGTGGAGGTGATCAGGCCGCTGACGATGCCTTTTTCTTTCAGGGATTGGCGGATTTGTTCAAAGGTGACCGGAGCGCCACCGTACGCAGGGGTCAAGGTGAGCCGGGCGCTCATCTTGTCGTCGGCGACCTTGATGATAAATTCGCCATCCCGGCGCTCGCCGATTTCCAACATAAAACTGGCATTGGTGTTGTTATACAGCTGCACCAAACGTGAGAACGCTTGTTCGTCCAGAAACAGGTCGGATAGGTTCTGCTGGCTTAGCATTTCCCTGGCCGTAGCGCCATCCAGCGTGACCTTGCCCTCGCCCTGTTCGTATACAGCAAGCAATTTGTTGTTTTCGTTCAGGGTGAAGGCCAGAGACGCTTTACGGGTCACGCTGTCAGGCGTGACTTCGTCGGGTGTCGCTTGGTCTGGCATTGCTTCGTCCACTTGTTCATCCCTATGACAAAATCTGTAGCATTACTAAAAATTATAATGATGCTATGCGCGTATCGAGGTTAAATATGCCCAGTCGGTCACAGTTTTATAAAAGACAAGGCGTTAATGCAAGTTGAGTTAGTAGCAGGGAGATAAACTCTACAAATTGTCAGCTTACATTCATTTTAACAAAAATCAACAGAATAAGAGCTGCTATTTTTAGCTTCGTGAATAGCAACAGTTGTCAAACGCTTATGTCCTGTGTCCAAAGGTAACAGTCATTAACATTAACGTGCAGTTAAAAACTGTCGAACATAGGCAGTGTGAAGCTGAGTTCGGGGCTGACGTAGGGGCGGTAGCATATCGATCTGGAATTGCCCAGGTCGTACGCGACGGTGCTGTTCAACCTGCCTTCACCGCTGCTACCCAGTAAATCCAACGATTTAAGGAGACTTCGCCGCGTTACGGGGTGCTGTTGAAAAAGGCCTTTATTTTGGTAAAATAAAATCAATAAGACAGTAACAAATAATACTGGATGAGCAGTTAGAATTTGAATCTGTCTCATAACATTTAAATATTTAATGACAAAATAAATAGAGGCCACTTCATTCTGTGCAGATGAAAGTTTTGTTCGTCAGCCTATGAAAATCAACTGAGGCCAACGTCTTCAGGCTTTACAGTCGCAATCAGAAGGGCTGGCAAATGGAAAGTTTTCACACTAAAACGGTTGTGTTATAGTACGGTCAATTTTTGAGTGAGTGCTGATCTTGTTCTCACCAGATCATTGAAATCTCCTGTCCGCGCTTGGTGATTGTCATGCAGAATGGTAAGCCTAATAAAACTTGCCAGAGAATGCTTTGCACGAAGAAAGTTACCTTATTGGGTTGCGTTTTTTGAGACAAATCCGTGCTGAGCTAGCGCGATTTGACTCTAGCAATGGGGGGCTGAGGGAAAATCAATTACTGCATTAAAGTGTAAAAGGCTCATCAAATATGTAAAGCTTTCGCAATAGTAAAAACTAGTTGAGTTATGTTTACCGTTTACTCTGCTCGGAGTCGAGCAAAAAATGCACATGACGTTGAAGTTCATCAAAATTAAAATGTGTAGCAGAGTAAAAGGGTGGTTATGAGTAATTGCTAGATTGGAGATAAAAATTATACTTAATATTGATGGAGCAGTCGTGAAAGATGTTTTAGTGGTTCAAGTTATTCAATTGAAGTTGTTTTTGTTAATTTCTCGACACACCGCTATGCATGTTCCATGCATAGCTTCCTCCACCCTTGGAGTCGTACCTCCTGCATTTAGGCAGTCGTCATGTCTGCGGAGATTATGAGTAACATCAGTTATGCCATTATTCTTGCCGGAGGCAGCGGCAGTCGTCTCTGGCCTCTTTCGCGTACTTTACGTCCCAAGCAATTGCTTCCGCTCGCCGGTGAACAAACGTTGTTGCAACAAACGGCATGTCGTTTGCTCAAGCATGTGGATGCAGGATGTTTGTTAACGGTAACTCACCAGGATCACAAGTTTGAAGTAAAAGGGCAATTGGCTGAAGTGGATGCCCAGCTTCCTGTGGCGGTATTGGCCGAGCCCTGCGCACGCAACACCCTGCCCGCAATTGCCTGGGCGGTTTGGGAGATCTTTAAGCAGGATCCGGAGGCGATGGTCGGAGTTTTTCCTTCCGATCACGCGATTAGTGACGAACAAAGTTTTCTTTCGGCTTGGCGATCAGCCGAACTGGCGGCGGCGGAAGGTTATCTAGTGTTGCTTGGCATTACGCCCTCGGAACCTGCGACTGGTTACGGCTATATTCAGCCAGGGCAATCCCTAAATCTTGGTGCAGCAGTTAACCCGATTTTGAGCGTATCCCGTTTTGTTGAAAAACCGGATTTGGACAATGCAAAACGTTTTGTCGAAAGCGGCTTTTTGTGGAACAGCGGCATGTTTGTATTCCGCGCAAGCAATTTTATGCAGTTGCTGGAGCGGCATCAGCCTGAAATCCACCGGACAATGACGTCAATGCAGGGAGTGTCCGATGTTGAAGCGTTTTATGACCAGCTGCCGAATCTGTCCATTGATTATGGACTGGCGGAAAAAGCAGAAAAAGTGGCGGTAGTGCCTGTTGCTATGGGTTGGAGTGATCTTGGCAGCTGGGATTCTATCCATCAGCATCGCGATAAGGATGAAGCTGGAAATGTCACACAGGGTGACGTCTTGTCGTTGGATACGCAAGACAGCTTGTTATGGAGCTCAAATGGCCTGTTGGCTACGTTGGGTGTACGGAATATTGCCGTGATCCAAACAGCTGACGCTACGCTGATTTGTGATCGCAGTCGCACGGAAGACATCAAACAGCTGGTTGCACAGGTGCAGAAAACCCATCCTCACCTGACTGAAACGCATTTGACGGTACATCGTCCATGGGGAACCTACACGGTTTTGGAAGAGGGCTCTAATTTCAAGATCAAGTGCATTATCGTTAATCCCGGCGCCAAACTTTCCATGCAAATGCATAAACATCGCTCCGAACACTGGGTTGTGGTGTCCGGTACAGCTAAAATCATTAATGGCACGCAGGAAATCCAATTGGAGCCTAACCAATCAACTTATATTCCCAAGACTCATCGCCATCGTCTGGAAAACTCCGGTAATCTTCCGTTGCAAATTATCGAGGTGCAATGCGGCGAGTATGTGGGGGAGGACGATATCGTGCGTTTCGATGACACTTATGACAGAGCATAATCCAATGAATAAAATAGCATTAATTACAGGTATTACCGGGCAGGATGGTGCCTATTTGGCTGAGTTCCTGCTCCAAAAGGGCTATATAGTTCATGGCATCAAGCGGCGATCATCACTGTTCAATACCGACCGTATTGATCACCTTTATCAGGATCAGCACGTCAGGGATGCGCGCTTCTTTTTGCATTTCGGCGACTTGACCGACGCGACCAATCTGATCCGCATCATTCAGCAAGTTCAGCCGGATGAGATTTATAATCTAGCCGCCATGAGTCATGTTGCAGTGAGTTTTGATACTCCCGAATATACGGCCAATGCCGATGGTATCGGCACGTTACGTATACTTGAGGCTATTCGCATACTCGGCATGGAAAAGAAGACCCGTTTTTATCAAGCGTCTACTTCGGAGCTATACGGGCTAGTACAGGAAACACCGCAGAAAGAGACCACGCCGTTTTATCCGCGTTCTCCTTATGCGGTTGCCAAGCTTTACGCTTACTGGATTACCGTCAATTATCGTGAGGCTTATGGCATGTATGCCTGCAACGGCATCCTGTTTAATCATGAAAGTCCAATCCGCGGTGAGACCTTTGTTACTCGCAAGATTACCCGTGCTTTGGCGCGCATTAAGCTTGGTTTACAGGATTGCCTATATTTGGGCAATCTCGATGCTCTGCGTGATTGGGGGCATGCCCAAGACTATGTCGAGATGCAATGGCTGATGCTGCAGCAGGATCAGGCAGAGGATTTTGTAATAGCTACAGGTGAGCAATACAGTGTGCGGCAATTTGTCGAAATTGCGGCAAAAGAACTGGGTATCAGCATCACGTGGAAAGGCCTTGGCGTAGAAGAAAGGGGGTGTGATGAGCAAGGGCGTTGCATCGTACAGGTTGATGCCCGTTACTTCCGTCCTACGGAAGTTGAGACGTTGCTGGGCGATCCGAGCAAAGCAAAAGAAAAACTTGGCTGGACGCCGAAGATCACTTTCTATGAATTGGTTTCCGAAATGGTACGTGAAGACCTTAAGGCGGCTGAACGCGACGAGCTGGTCAAAAAGCACGGCTTCGCTGCTTACGATTATCACGAATAAATCATCAGCAATGAATAAGCACACAAGAATATATATTGCTGGACACCGGGGCCTAGCGGGTAGCGCAATTATGCGTGAGCTGCAACGACAAGGTTACTCCAACTTGATAGGGCGCACCCATGCCGAACTGGACTTGGAAGATGTAACAGCTACCCAGCAATTTTTCGAGCAGGAACGCCCTGAAATCGTCTTCCTGGCTGCTGCAAAAGTTGGCGGTATACATGCCAACAATAGTTTTCCTGTAGAATTTCTGATGAGTAATTTATCGGTTGAGTCCAATGTCTGCCGTGCTGCTTATGCCTCAGGCGTAAACCGTTTGATATTTTTAGGCAGCTCTTGCATCTACCCGCGTGATTGTCCGCAACCGATCAAAGAAGAATATCTGCTTACCGGGCCGCTTGAGCCAACCAATCGCGCCTATGCTTTGGCCAAGATTGCCGGTATTGAAATGTGCTGGTCGTACAATCGTCAATATGGCACAAAATGGCTAGCGGCCATGCCCACCAATTTGTATGGGTCTGGAGATAATTACGATCTGAATAACTCACATGTATTGCCAGCATTGATACGTAAAATACACGAAGCAAAAGTGGCCGGTGTTGCGGAAGTGGTGCTGTGGGGTAGCGGCACACCCAAACGCGAGTTTTTGTATGTCGATGATCTGGCGAATGCCTTGGTGTTCCTTGCATCATTAGACGATCAGCGTTATAACGCGTTAACAAGCCCCGCCCAATGCCCACTGATTAACGTGGGCACGGGTGAGGATCAGACCATTCGCAAGCTGGCGGAAATAATCGCCGAAGTGGTGGGTTACAGCGGCAAGTTCATACAAGACACATCCAAGCCTGATGGCACGATGCGTAAGGTGTTGGATGTGTCCAGAATTAGCAACTTGGGCTGGAAAGCAAGCATTAGTCTGAAAGAGGGGATTAATTTGACTTATAAAGCATTCGGAGACAATCTGGCATGAAAGCGATTATTCTTGCCGGCGGTCTAGGCACACGGATCAGCGAAGAGACATCAGTTCGGCCTAAGCCGATGATTGAAATTGGCGGTAAGCCTATACTCTGGCATATCATGAAAACCTATTCAATCCACGGCATACATGACTTTGTTATTTGCTGCGGCTATAAAGGTTATGTAATTAAGGAGTATTTTGCTAACTACTTTTTGCATATGTCCGATGTGACATTTGATATGCAAAGCAATCAGATGGAAGTACATCAACGCAATGCTGAACCCTGGCGCGTCACGCTGGTAGATACTGGCGAAGAAACTATGACTGGCGGGCGTATTAAGCGTATTGCCAGCTATGTACAGGGCGAAGATTTTTGTTGTACTTATGGCGATGGCATCGGTGATGTGAATATTACTGCGCTGATTGAGTTTCATAAGCAACACGGAAAATTGGCCACTTTGACAGCAACACAGCCTCCGGGGCGATTTGGTGCGCTAAACTTGAACGGGAGCAATGTCGTTAGCTTTCAGGAAAAGCCGCAAGGAGATGGCGGCTGGGTTAACGGCGGTTTCTTTGTGCTTTCGCCTGAAGTGCTTGATTACATTAAAGACGATTTTACAGTTTGGGAGCGCGAGCCTATGGAGCAACTTGCCCAAGAAGGACAAATGGAGGCTCATTTTCATTCCGGTTTTTGGCAGCCTATGGATACCTTGCGGGATAAAATACACCTTGAAGAGTTGTGGGCAAGCGGAGAGGCACCGTGGAAAATATGGTAAAGCCATCGTTCTGGGCCGATAAAGTCGTATTGCTAACGGGTCATACCGGCTTTAAAGGTGGCTGGCTGTCTCTCTGGTTGCAATCTATGGGTGCAAAAGTGATCGGCTATGCACTGGCAGCGCCCACGAATCCCAGTTTATTTGATGTTGCCAATGTTGCTGATGACATGGTTAGCATAGAGGCGGATATACGCGATTTTGCAGCACTTTCGGCCGTGTTCGAAAAATATCAGCCTGAAATTGTCATACACATGGCGGCCCAGCCTTTGGTGCGCTATTCCTATGTCAATCCGATAGAAACCTATTCCACAAACGTGATGGGTACTGTGCATGTGCTGGAAGCCGCAAGACTGACGGCTAGCGTACGGGCTATCGTCAACGTTACCAGCGACAAGTGCTATGAAAACCGCGAATGGGCATGGGGTTATCGGGAAAACGAACCGATGGGCGGGTACGACCCATACAGCAACAGCAAGGGTTGTGCTGAGCTGGTGGCATCTGCCTATCGAAGTTCCTATTTCAACGCCGACAATTTTACTGATCATGGCGTGGCATTGGCTTCGGCCAGAGCCGGGAATGTGATCGGCGGTGGCGATTGGGCGGAAGACCGGCTGATTCCTGACATTATGCGTGCAATCATACAAGGTAGGCCGGTGAA
This sequence comes from Candidatus Methylobacter oryzae, assembly GCA_945861405.1. Taxonomy (GTDB): domain Bacteria; phylum Pseudomonadota; class Gammaproteobacteria; order Methylococcales; family Methylomonadaceae; genus Methylobacter_A; species Methylobacter_A oryzae_A. The sequence goes on from CAMAUL010000008.1 coordinate 51,938, forward strand.
TATTCGCAACCCGCATGCTATTAGGCCTTGGCAACATGTGCTGGAGCCTCTGTCCGGTTATTTAATGTTGGCTCAAAAGTTATTCGAAAATGGGGCGGTTTATGGCGAAGGCTGGAATTTTGGCCCCAGCGATGAAGATGCTAAGCCTGTATCGTGGATAGTTGACCAGTTAACCAAGACTTGGGGCGAAAACGCCAGTTGGGTTCTGGATGATGGCAATAATCCGCATGAGGCGCATTATTTGAAGCTGGATTGTTCCAAGGCGAAAGCACGCTTAGACTGGCATCCACGTTGGCATTTGGATGAAACGCTGGCAGCCATTGTTGACTGGCACACCGCCCACCAAGCAGGTGAAAATATGCGTGATTTTTCGTTAGCTCAGATCCAAACATACATAGACGGGGCTTCAAATGTTTTGGCACCAAGACTGGATCGTTAACTATGTCTCGCTTTGATTTTATTGAAACTCCCCTAGAAAAATTAGTTTTGGTGCAGCGTAAAATTCTGGAAGACCAGCGCGGTTTTTTATCTCGGTTTTATTGCGCTGATGAATTTCGTGAAGCGGGTGTCGATAAGCCTATCGCCCAAATAAATCATACCCTTACGTTTAAAAAAGGTGCTGTGCGAGGATTGCATTTTCAATGTCAGCCCTATAGCGAAACCAAGTTGGTTAGCTGCCTAAAGGGTGCGATTTTTGATGTGGCTGTTGATCTTAGGCGTGACTCATCTACATTCTTACACTGGCACGGCGAAATTCTTTCGGCTGAAAACCGTAAGAGTTTGCTTATTCCTGAGGGATACGCTCACGGCTTCCAAGCATTAACTGAAGATTGCGAGCTGATTTATTTACATACTATGGCCTTCCGTTCAGAAGCCGAGGATGCGCTGAATGTGACCGATCCAATATTAAACATTGCTTGGCCATTGCCTATTAGCGATATTTCAGAGCGGGACAGCAGTCACCCCTTCATTAGCTCAGATTACCAAGGAATTATTTTATGAAATGTCGTCACTGCGAGACGGAATTAACTTTGCCATTGATTGATTTGGGTGCAGCTCCCCCGTCCAATGCCTATCTCACACAACAAACACTCCATGCGCCTGAAAAATATTTTCCTTTACGGGTGTTGGTGTGCACGGAATGTTGGCTGGTGCAAACCGAGGATTATGCCGGAGCGGATGAGCTTTTTTCCGCTGATTACGCTTACTTCAGTTCCTTTTCGACAACTTGGCTTCAACACGCTGAGCAGTATGTTACCGATATGGTGGCGCGATTTGATTTGAATGAAAATTCCTTCATTGTAGAAGTTGCTGCAAACGATGGGTACCTGTTGCAATATGCCCAAGCACAAAATATCCCTTGTCTGGGCGTTGAACCCACAACGAGTACAGCTAATGCTGCACGCGCCAAGGGCATTGAAATAGTTGAAGCCTTTTTTGGGGTAACGTTGGCTGGACGTCTTGTTGCGCAAGGTAAGCAGGCCGACCTTACTGCCGCCAACAACGTTTTGGCCCATGTACCTGACATCAATGATTTTGTCGCCGGTTTTTCAGTACTTTTGAAACCGACGGGCGTGGCGACTTTTGAATTTCCCCACTTATTGCAGTTGGTGTCCGAAAATCAGTTCGACACTATTTATCATGAGCATTATTCCTACCTTTCATTAACTGCGGTGAAACGTATTTTCGAACACAATGGTTTGAGCGTGTTTGATGTGGAGAAGCTACCTACTCACGGCGGCAGCTTACGCGTTTACGCGCAACGTAGCGATTTAGGCGCGCATGAGGTCAGCCAGAATGTGGCGGAATTATTAAGTGTTGAAGCAACGGCGGGCGTAATGGCGCCAGGGTTTTATAATGGCTTCCAAACCAAGGCAGATCAAGTTAAAAACGACTTTTTGGCTTTCTTGATTGAAGCCAAACGATCTGGCAAAACAGTAGCCGGATATGGTGCCGCCGCCAAGGGCAACACTTTGTTAAATTACGCTGGGGTTCGTCCAGATTTATTGTCTTATGTAGTGGATAGAAACCCTGCCAAGCAGGATAAATTCTTGCCCGGTTGTCGTATCCCGGTTGTCGCCGAAGATTGGCTAAAACAAACCCGACCTGACTACGTGGTGATCCTGCCTTGGAATTTGCGAACTGAAGTCATTGAGCAGCTGGCCTACATTCGCGAATGGGGCGGGCAATTTGTAACGGCAGTACCCTCGCTAAAAATCAGCTGAGAAGCTTATGAAGATTGCGGTAACGGGAGCCAGCGGTTTTATCGGACGGCATGTATTAACAAGCTTACTAAAACATCAGATTGAAATTGTTGCCGTGACGCGCGACACAGCACGGCTGGCTGATTTAAGTCGGCACGTTCGCATTATAGAAATGGACATTGCTCACCCTGCTGGCGATTGTTTTGAGCAACTGGGCTGTCCCGATGTCTTGATACATCTTGCTTGGGATGGTTTGCCGCATTACAAATCGCTGCATCACTTTGAGACTGAATTGCCAAGGCAATATCATTTTCTGAAAACCATGATTGAGGCGGGATTGCCTTCATTATTGGTGACTGGAACCTGTTTTGAATATGGTATGCAATCAGGACCGCTTTCGGCTGAAATGCAAACTCAGCCAAATAACCCGTACGGTTATGCCAAAGATGCATTGCGGCAACAGTTGAATTATTTGCAGTCACTCAAGCCATTTAACCTAGTTTGGGCGCGGCTGTTTTACATGTATGGAGAAGGCCAGCCGAATAGCTCGCTGTACCCCAAACTTAAGGAATCAATCTTGCGCGGGGATAAGGTATTCAACATGTCGGGTGGCGAACAATTGCGCGACTACTTGCCGACTGGAGAAGTGGCCGACCGGATTGCCCGCTTGGCTATGACGGGAGGCAATGCTGGCACAATTAACATTTGTTCAGGAAAACCGATTTCGGTACGTAAATTGGTAGAGCAGTGGGTGCAGGAAAATGATTGGGAAATAGAGCTTAATCTCGGCTATTATCCTTATCCTGATTACGAGCCGATGGCATTTTGGGGCGATCCCTCTGCCAGTACGTCAGAACGGTCAATAGATGTTTTTACGGGGAATTAGACGTGTCAGATATTTGCGTCGTTCACTTGGTTAGAAAGAAAAACGGCTTAGAACCGTTCCGTCTTTTTCTCGCGTCCTACTTGGAACATCCCGCCGGAGTCGATCATGACTTATTGATACTCTATAAAGGATTTAATCGGGAGACAGATATTGCGCCCTATGAACAATTGCTACAGGATGTCCCTCACTCTTTTCTCAAGGTTGCGGAATTTGGTTTTGATCTTCGACCTTATTTTATTGCCGCAGAAAAATACAATAGCCGGTATTTCTGCTATCTAAATTCATTCAGTGTCATTCTGGATAAGGATTGGCTGTTCAAACTCTATCGACACATCAATCAGCCGGGTGTGGGATTGGTGGGAGCAACAGGCTCATGGGGAAGTATTTGCCCGAAACACTTGAGGGCTAAAGAAAACATGCCGTTATGGGAAAAATTGTTGCGGCCTCTAGCCTGGAGGGTATTAAGAGCATACCGTGGAATGTATTTTGATGATTTCCCTAATTATCATATCCGAACTAATGGATTCATGATCACGCGCGAGACCATGATAAAAATTCAGCGAGGCTTAATTCTGACAAAAATGCATGCCTATCGTCTTGAGAGTGGTAAAAACAGTATCACTAGGCAAGTTGAACAGATGGGGCTAAAGTGTATGGTAGTAGACAAAAACGGGATTGGCTATGACAAGCAAGAGTGGAATATCAGCAATACTTTCTGGCGTGGAATGCAAGAAAACTTGCTGATTTCGGACAATCAAACCAGAAAATATGATGCCGATGATTCGGGTTGGCGATGTAAATGGCAGCAATTTGCTTGGGGTGAGATGGCGGATGAATCCCAAGACAATATGCGGATAGCTGATGAAAACAGCGCCTTCTGTTCGCAGTAATATTGTCGCCAATTTTGTCGGCAAGGCTTGGGCGGGCATCTTTAGCTTGGCCTTTGTGCCGCTCTACATCAAACTCATGGGGGTTGAAGTATACGGCCTTCTGGGTATTTTCATGTCGTTAACTGCTCTGCTTTCGCTATTAGATATGGGGCTTAGTACCACTTTAAGTCGCGAATTGTCGAGATTGTCTGCGCTAGAGAATTCTGAACAAGAATCGCGAAATTTGGTGCGGACTTTTGAAGCTGTTTACTGGGGAATCGGCATTCTGATTGGAATCGCTGTGGTAATTCTGGCGCCGCTAATAACAAAATACTGGATTAACTCGAACATCGATAGTGAAATAATTGAGCAAGCATTAATTATTATGGGAGCATCGATAGCATTTCAGTGGCCGGGTGCCATTTATTCCGGCGGACTGATGGGGCTTCAGCGACAGGTTGTGCTTAACGTGATTCGCTCTGTGGCGGTGACGGTACAGCATGGAGGTGCGGTGCTTGTATTGTTATATGTCTCGCCATCAATCGTTTCGTTTTTCCTTTGGCAGTCTTTTGTCGGCTTACTGAGCACCCTAACATTGGCTCTGTGGCTCTGGAAATTATTGCCTAAATCCGAGCGGGCAACCCGATTCGATAAAGCGTTATTAATCAAGAATTGGCAATTTGCCTCAGGCATGATCGGCATTTCGTTGGTGACTATCTTGCTGACACAGCTCGATAAGATAATCCTCAGCAAAATGCTTACGCTGGAGATGTTCGGTTATTACATATTGGCATTTAATGTGGCTAATGCGCTCAATAATCTGGTATCTCCCATTTTTTCAGCGCTCTTTCCTAAATTCACCCAGCTAGTCGCGTCGGCAGAAGAAAGCAATCTCTCCATGCTGTATCATAAAGGATGCCGACTTCTTTCGGTTCTTGTGCTCCCAGTGGCAATAACGATTGCCATTTTTGCTAAAGACATCCTCGGTCTTTGGCTGGGGAACACCATGGCGGCAGAAAATGCCCATCAAATTTTGACCTTACTTATGATCGGCACAGCCTTAAATGCTGTCATGACGCTGCCATATGCTTTACAGCTTGCACATGGGTGGACCAAGCTGGCTATCTATAAAAACATTATTGCCTCGGCGTTACTCGTTCCCTTGATGGTCGGCATGGTTCAAATGTATCAAGGTATAGGTGCTGCTTGGGTATGGATTATTCTAAACCTCGGCTACTTCATTTTTGAGGTGCCCGTCATGCATCGACGCTTGCTTAAAGGTGAAATGGGTAAATGGTACGGGCGCGACGTAATTTTGCCAGCAGCAATAATAACAATCATCGGATTGGTTACCCGCGCAATTTTACCAGTAGACTCATCTAGATTGATCACGTTATTGGGAGTGTTCAGTATGTTGGCGATCTCCTTTCTAGCCTCTGCTTGGGTTGCGGGCTATCTGAATATAAAAAAATTGAAAGTTAATAGACTATGAAAAAAGCCTGCCCTTATTGCCATACAGAATCCTTACTTTATTTTCAGAGCAAGGACTATAACCGTAGTATCAGTCAGGAGACGTTCGATCATTATAGTTGTCCGCAGTGCGGATTAATTTTTATTGCTCCAATTCCTTCTGATTTGGGCGCTTACTATCCGGATATCTATCACGTTATTCCAGAAACTCAGGAACAACTAGAAGCGGCTTCCGAACCTGAGCGATACAAAATCGAAATTGTTGAACAATATATCGGTAAAGGCAGGTTGTTGGAAATTGGGCCGTCATATGGTGGCTTTACCTATCTAGCCAAAAAAGCAGGCTTTGAAGTTGAAGCTATTGAAATGAATGCACAATGCTGCAAGTTTCTGAATGAAGTTGTGGGCGTAAAGGCTATTAACACTAATGATCCGGTAGATACACTGCAAAATTTGGAACCTTATGATGTAATTGCGCTTTGGCATGTGATCGAGCACTTACCTGATCCTTGGTCAGCCCTAGATGCTATTTACACAAAGCTCAAGCCTAGTGGTGTTTTGATTATTTCTTCTGTAAACCCGAATGCCTTTCAATTTCGTATTCTTGGCCGCTATTGGCTTCATTTAGATGCGCCACGGCATGTGATGCTTATTCCAATAAAACTGATGACTGAAAAGCTGGCGTCATTAGGAGCAACTGTGGAAATGATAACAACGGCTGATGCAGGAACAATTGCTTGCAATACAGGTGGGTGGAGATTCTTTTTTATTCATACGTGTACACAGCGATATACTAATAAAACATTGCTATCCATTTTGCGGCCTCTTTTGAATTTAATAGGAAAAGCAGTTAGTCGTTTAGCTAATTTAATTGAGCAATCCGAAGGAATGGGAAGCGCCTATACCATGGTATTCCGAAAGGCTGCTGAACCCATCGACTCCGGTCATATCGGAAAAGTCAGGTCTGATTGATGGCTGACTCAAATACACCGAGGGTGAGTGTCTGTATTCCTGCATTCAATGCGGCTGATTATCTCCATCAAGCCATACAGTCTGTACTGGATCAAAACTACCAGAACTTTGAAATTGTGGTTGTTGATAATTGCTCGACCGACCATACCGTAAACTTGGTTGGCAAGCTACAACAGTTAAGCAGTGGTCGCATTCGATTCTATCAAAACGACCGTAACATTGGCATGGTTGGTAATTTGAATAGATGCATGGAACTTGCCAAAGGAGCTTACATCAAGTTTCTGTGTGCAGATGATCTGCTTTTGCCTGGATGCCTTGAACAAATGGTAGCTGGACTTGATGCACAAGAATCAGTGAAATTAGTGGCCTGTGGCAGGTCGATAATCGATAAACAGGGACACAAGTCAACAATCAGGCGTTACTCAAGATCGGATGTTACGATACCTGGAAAACAAGCCATCACCGAGTGTCTGTACGGTAGCCATTACATCGGTGAACCCTCGGCGGTTATGTTTCGCAAGAGTGGCCTGGAGGGAGGATTCCGCGAGGACTTGCCGCAAGTATTGGATATTGATATGTGGTTCCGATTGCTAGAACAGGGAGATTTACTCTATCTAGGTACGCCGTTATGTGCGATACGCCAACATGATGGCCAGATGACAAATGCCAATATCCAATCGGGAGCATTGATCGATGACAATATTAAGCTTTTCGAGGCATACTCACATAAGGCGTATATAAAACCAACACTACGTCTCATTGCTCAACGCAAGGTTTACATTGCTTATCGTGTGTGGATGTCGCGCAAATATATTTCATCCGAAAAAAGAGAGAGGGTCTTGCATCGGTACGGAAGCGTCTTGGCTTATTGGTTGATGCCTATGGCGTGGTTTATGCTTAATTTGAAAAAGCGGTTTTTTGGGTTATTGAAAATTTTTGCGTGTAGTGAGTAACTCATGAGCCAAGTTAAAGCTGAGGGCGGTTTACGCCCCCAAGGAATTCATAAGCAATCTTTACCCGGTAAGCCTTTAATCACGGTAATTACGGTGGTTTTTAATGGTGCAGAAACTTTACGCGATACCATAGAAAGCGTCATGATGCAGAGCTATGGCAACATTGAGCATATTATTGTTGATGGTGGTTCCGCTGATGCAACGGTTGATATTTTAATGCAGTATGATCATATTATTGATTATTGGGTTAGCGAGAAAGATGCTGGAATCTACGATGCGATGAATAAAGGTATATCCCTTTGTTCTGGCGAATATGTGGGAATGCTAAATTCAGATGATATGTTTGCTGATAAAAATGTATTGCAGGCTATAGCGGACAGGTTTGAGATGGCGAAAGTAGATGCCATTTTTTCCTGCCTGAATATTGTCGATAAAAATAATCTTAGAAAAATACTACGGAAATATCGGGTTGCCAAACTTAATTCTGCATTGCTGCGAATTGGAGTAATGCCCCCCCATCCTACTTTTTATTGCAAAAAATCTTGTTATGAAGAAGGCGGGATGTATAAGACTGATTATAAAATCGCAGCCGATTTTGAGATGCTGGTCAGGCTACTGGTCAGGCAAAAAATTTCGTGGTCATTTATTGATAAAGTCACAGTGACCATGCGTTCCGGCGGGTTGAGTAATAGTGGTTTTATGACGAGTATTAAGCTGAATTGGGAAATTGTCAGGGCGTGCAAGGAGAATGGTTTGTATGCCAATTTGATATTTATGGCGATGAAACTCCCTATTCGATTGTTTGAGTTAATACGATGAGTTTAGGCGCATGAACGTATTGATCTCAGGAGCTTCCGGCTTTGTCGGTAAAGCGCTTTGTGCAGAGTTGTTTCTCCAAGGACAATCTGCCCGTGCAGAGGTGCGTTCTGTAAATATGCAGGTTGAAAATACTGAAACCGTATCAGTCGGCAATATAAGCAGTGAAACGGATTGGACGGCTGCGTTAACCGGCATAACAGTGGTAGTTCATCTCGCTGCGCGTGTGCATGCAATGAGGGATAACGCAGTCGATCAGTTGGATGCGTTACGTAAGGTCAATGTTGATGGTACCCGTAATCTTGCCCGACAAGCAGCCAATGCAGGAGTACAGCGTTTCGTCTTTATCAGTTCGATTAAGGTGAATGGCGAAGGTACGCCGTTGGGGCAGCCTTATACTGCTGAGGATCAACCGGCACCAGCTGACCCTTATGGTATTTCCAAGTGGGAAGCAGAGGATGCATTGCGGCAGTTGGCTGATGAAACCGGCATGGAACTGGTGATCATTAGGCCGCCTTTAGTCTATGGGCCGGGGGTAAAGGCCAATTTTTTGAGAATGATGCGTTTTTTGCATAAAGGGGTGCCGTTACCATTTGGCGCGATTAATAATCGTCGCAGCTTGGTTGCGCTTGATAACCTGATTAATTTTATTATTGTCTGCATCAGGCACCCTGCCGCAGCCAATCAGACGTTCCTGATTTCGGACGGGGAAGATCTTTCTACGACCGAATTGTTACTTCGTTTGGCGGAAGCACTTAATATGCCCACGCAATTATTGCCGGTATCTCAGAAACTACTTGAAGCGGGTTTAAAGCTAGTTGGGAAAGGTGATTTGGCTCAACGATTATGCGGTTCTTTGCAAGTGGATATTACCAAAGCATGTGTAATGCTGGATTGGAAGCCGTTGATTTCGGTTGATGAAGGCCTGCGCCGTACGGCAGAGTATTTTTTACATAACCGGGGTTGAAAGTGCAACAAATTGTTGAGATATTCATGGGGGAGGGGCTGTCAATATTGAGACATACGGACACCCGAAGAAACGCACAAGTTAAAATTGACTGATGATGTATTACCTTGCGGCACCGATAGTGTCTTTTTTTGTTGCATTTGGAATGTTGTGCTGGTTACTAAAGGGTGTGATGGCAGGTGCAGTGCTGGATCATCCTAACCAGCGATCACTGCATAGCCAGCCGCGGCCACGTACAGGTGGGCTTGCCTTGATAGTCGGGGTGATGGCAGCGTGGGTTGCCGCGCAGTCGCCCTGGGGCTGGGCGATGTTGTCGATGCTGTTGTTGGTGGCGGTTTCATTTTTGGATGATGTGCGCGGGCTGTCAGTCATATGGCGGTTTCTAGCCCATTTTGTGGCGGCAGGAATTTTCGCCGCAGTTTATATTTTGCCTGACTTGGGTTTTGTTGGCGCAGTATTGGCTGTGCTGGCGATGGTCTGGATGACCAACCTCTATAATTTTATGGATGGCTCGGACGGTTTGGCCGGGGGCATGACGTTATTCGGTTTTGGTTTTTATGGGCTGGCTGCGTGGCTGCAAGGAGATATGGCGTTTGCGGGGCTGGGCTGGAGCGTAGCGGCGGCTTCACTCGCTTTTCTTGCGTTCAACTTTCATCCCGCACGGATTTTTATGGGGGATGCCGGTTCCATTCCGCTGGGATTTCTCGCAGCCGCGCTGGGTATGCTGGGCTGGCGTGCCGGACATTGGCCGTTGTGGTTTCCTTTGCTTGTTTTCTCTCCTTTTATTCTGGATGCCAGTGTTACGCTGGTAAAGCGCTTGCTGCGCAGGGAGAAGGTCTGGCAGGCTCATTGTGAACATTATTATCAGCGTTTGGTAAAGATAGGCTGGGGGCATCGCCGTACTGCACTGGCGGAGTATCTGCTGATGGCGCTGACAGGCGTCAGCGCCACTTGGGCGATTGGGCGGAATATCGGCATTCAACTGGCGGTCGGTATTGGTTGGGGATTGGCATATTGGCTAGTAATGTGGTTAGTGGATTCCGAATGGTCGCGTAGGCAAAAAGGCAACTGAGATTGAAAATAAAAATATGAGGCTGTTGCTGGCGATTTAGTCAGGATGTGGCGGCAGTTTTTCGGGTGAAGACGCTGGCTTATTGGCGGGATTTCAATTTGGTTGTTTCAGAAAAGTATTTTTCCAATAGACTTAAATTTTATCGGTTATAATGAAAAATATTATTTACAGTAGCGTAATACAGTAAAAAAGATATTTCAGGCATATTAAATGATTTTAGTAACGGGCGGCGCCGGATTTATCGGTGCGAATTTTGTATTGGATTGGCTGGCACAATCCGATGAACCGGTCATCAACCTCGATGTACTAAGCTACGCAGGTAATCGCGAGAATCTCGCCCCGCTGTCCGGGGATGAGCGGCATATTTTCGTGCAAGGCGACATCGCCGATTCCACTCTGGTGGACAGTCTGCTAGCTCAATATCAACCTCGGGCTATCATCAATTTCGCCGCCGAGAGCCATGTGGATCGCTCCATCCACGGCCCGGGAGATTTCATCCAAACTAACATTGTCGGCACCTTCCGACTACTGGAGGCGGTGCGCGCTTATTGGAACAATCTGCAAGACGAAGCCGAGCAAAACTTTCGCTTCCTGCACGTCTCCACCGATGAAGTCTACGGCTCTCTCGCTAAAGACGAACCCGCCTTTACCGAAACCCACCGCTACGAGCCCAACAGCCCTTACTCCGCAAGCAAGGCCGCCAGCGACCACTTGGTGCGCGCCTACCACCACACTTACGCCTTGCCGGTGCTGACCACCAATTGCTCCAATAATTACGGCCCGTTTCATTTTCCGGAAAAACTCATTCCGCTGATGATCGTCAATGCGCTTGCAGGCAAACCGCTTCCTGTGTACGGCGATGGACAGCAAATCCGCGACTGGCTCTACGTCAAAGACCATTGCAGCGCTATTCGCCGGGTGCTGGAAGCTGGCAAAGTCGGCGAGGTTTACAACATCGGCGGCTGGAACGAAAAGCCCAACATCGACATCGTCTACACGGTTTGCGACATCCTTGACGAGCTGCGTCCACTTTCTACTGCTGCCCACTCGCCACTGTCCACTTACCAAAATCTAATCACCTATGTTACTGATCGCCCCGGCCATGATCGCCGCTATGCGATAGACGCTGGCAAGATAGAGCGCGAACTTGGTTGGAAGCCAGCCGAAACCTTCGACACCGGCATACGCAAAACCATTCAATGGTATCTGGAAAACCA
>CAMAUL010000009.1 GCA_945861405.1 Candidatus Methylobacter oryzae
CGCGAATTTATTCGCGCTTTTTAACAGCTATCGCGCGAATAAATTCGCGCCCACAACATTCAACCATAACTATTTTCGGTTTAACTTAATGGCAGTGACTTAACTCAGGCATCGCAAAAATGTTAGGGACGGGGTTGCAAACCCCGTCCCGCCTGAGAAAAACCGACAATGATGTGCAAACACTATAATTTTAAATATTGGATCTTTGGATATGACAACCAGCGAAAAAAAAATACACATTACTGCCCGTGTGGCCGAATACGCCATTCCATCGTTAAAAGATATGCTGGTTATGGGCAAGCAGTCGCCGATCGGCTGCGTAGCCATGCGCAGGTCAATAGAGTTGTTGGTCAAGGCGCCTTTCGAGCATATCGAACCTGAAGACGATGTGATTTCGGATATTCTGGTGCGTCAGCACTTATTGAAGCGCATATCCAGGGACGGACTGATCGATTTCGTTATCACAAATGTGAAACCGCTGATGGAACCTGATGAAATTTTGTGCGTGGAAATGGATGTTAACGTCTTTCTATCAGAGGATAGTTAATGGATCGATTGATTGTCGGCGACTGTTTATGGCGACAGGTGGTTCGGGTGTTGGAAGAAGAGCGCCCTGCACCTGCGGCAGCACAGCCCCTATTCGCGGTATTCAGAGAATCCGTTGACAGCGGTGTTTTCGTCGGACTGGCTACGGCGCACGATATCATGCGGCATCCTGACTGGATTTTTGCGGATCTAACCGGACACCGGGAATTATTGTCTGTTGCTCCGGATAGTAGTGCGCGCCGGGCGTTGAAAATGATGGATCAGCATGGACTGGACGCTCTGCCGGTACTTGAACAACAGCTATTTGTCGGCGTGGTGACCCGGCAGAGTATTCTGGGAATGTTGCTGCAACGAGAGCATCTGTTATTAATGGAATCCCGCGAGTTAAAGAAAATGCTGGATGTTAAACACCAACAGATTTTTTCCTGGTCAGAGAAACTTGCCGGGTCGCATGAAGCTTCGCGCAGTCTGCTCAGAGTGCTGGCGCATACGTCGGTTCAAAATGATCTGCTGCAAACCGGCATAGAAGCGCTTTCCAAGCTATTGGAAGCGCGTTATGGCGCTATTGGCATTCTGGATGAATCAGGTGCGCTCAAGCATTTCGTTTATACCGGCGTTAGCCCTGAACAAGTACAAAGTATCGGGCCTGTACCTCAAGGAAAAGGTCTTTTGGGTGTCGTGATTCAGGAAAACGTTTCGCTGCGGTTAGATGATATGACCAAAGATCCGCTTAGCGTCGGTTTTCCTCTGCATCATCCGCCCATGAAAACCCTGCTTGCGGTGCCCATCTCCCATCATGGCCGCGTGTATGGACGCATCTATCTGTGTGACAAGGAGGACGGCGAGCCCTTCAACAAGAACGATGAAGAACTGGTTTTTAGTTTTGCGCATTCACTATCGCTGGTATTGGATAATGCCCGTGAAATGGAGGAAATTAAGCAAACCCGGCAAAGCATGGATTACATGGCGCATTTCGATGCCCTGACCGGTCTTCCCAATAGGACACTGCTTAAGGATAGGACTGAACAGGCGATTTCCCATGCCCAACGTAATGGTGGCATGGTGGGCATACTGTTTCTTGATCTGGATAATTTCAAGATGGTCAACGATACCCTCGGCCACACGTTGGGTGATGTCTTATTAAAAAAAGTCGCTGATCGGATATCGGATTGTTTGCGTGATGGCGATACTGCCGCCCGCTTGGGGGGCGATGAGTTTATTGTGCTGCTGCCCGATATTTCCGATACCCAGGATGCCGCCAAGGTGGCGGGCAAAATTCTGGAATCATTGATGTTGCCTTTGGATATTGACCGGCATGAAGTTTTTGTCAGCATCAGTATCGGGATCAGCATTTATCCCGACAATTCCAAAGACATGGATGGCCTTTTGGCTGATGCCGATAGCGCCATGTATCACGCAAAAAAATTGGGGAAAAACAATTATCAATTCTTTACGCCGGAAATGAACAGTTCGGCGCAGGATTATATGAAACTTGAAAAACATTTGCGGCGAGCCTTGGAACAGAATGAACTTGAGCTTTATTACCAACCCCAAGTAGATATTGAAACAGGGTTAATCATTGGGGTAGAGGCTTTGATCCGCTGGTTTAGTCCCGAATTGGGCTTGGTTGCTCCGGCAGACTTTATTCCGTTGGCGGAAGAAACCGGTTTAATCGTGCCGATTGGCGACTGGATATTGAAAACAGCCTGTACCCAGGCCAGATTTTGGCAGCAAAACGGATTGCCGGTTCGCGTTGCGGTCAATTTGTCGGGCCGCCAATTTCATCGGGCCCAGAATCAGCAGCAAAGCCGACATCCGCTTCTGGATGCTGTCCTGGATGCGCTGGATGAAACCGGTTTACCGCCTGATTTGCTTGAACTGGAAATCACTGAGGGCATACTGATGCAGCACCTTGATACGACGATGGAGATTCTCAATACCTTAAAAAACATAGGCGTGCGTTTATCGGTTGATGATTTTGGCACCGGCTATTCTTCACTCAGTTACCTCAAGCGTTTTCCTATCGATACGCTTAAAATCGATAAATCATTTGTCAACGACATTTCCACTGATCCTAGCGATAAGGCGATTGTTGCCGCTATTACCGTAATGGCCCAGCAACTTAAACTCGAAGTGGTTGCCGAAGGTGTGGAAACCGAAGCGCAACTGGAGTTTTTACGCGAACTGCGCTGTCACTATGTTCAAGGCTATTACTTCAGTAAACCGCTGCCAGCGGACGAGGTTCTGTTGCTTTTGCAGCAAGGGAAGTATCCATGGCAGTGGGCAGGTAGATAAAAACATTGTGTCCGGGGTAAATACCCCATACGCATCAAGCTAAGCAAAAAGTCCGTATAGCCAATCAATAAAATGCAAGCTTGTGAGTAACTACTCACCCCTTTTTTAACCGCAAAGCCGATTCTTACTGTCCAAGGCCAGCTTTGGACTCCAGAAAGTATGCTATCGGAGTTCAAAGCTTCCGCTCCTCGGCAACTGCTCCTGCGTTGCTCTACCTCCTGCATCCATGCAGTCGTGCTCACGCCCCTTACCTACATCCATGTAGGCAAAGCTGGCTTTGAACATTACAGAAGCGGGCATTAGATAGGGTGAGTAGTTACGCTTGTGATTAATAAACCAGAAGGACACAAAGTTTTTACCCCCGTTTTTCTCGGCAACCGCTCCATGCGTTGCTCTACCTCCTGCATCCATACAGTCGTTCATGAACTTCATGTTCTTCATGGTTTTATGCCTTAGCTTGATGCGTATGGGTAAATACCCGGCGGCATCTCATGTTGCTATGAATTTCACCCTCCCCATCACGCTCTAATTTGCCCGAGAATCCCATCCAGCTCTTCCAAGCTGGAATAAGCGATGACCAGTTTTCCGGTGCCGTTTTCTTTATGCTCGATTAGCACCTTAGCGCCCAGTTTTGCGGTCAGGTCTTCCTGCAAACGCAAGGTGTCTTTGTCTATTTCCTTGGGCTTGGTTATTTTAGGCTCGGCTTGGCTGTCTTTAACCAGACGTTCTGCCGCCCTGACCGTTAAACTTTCCTTGACGATCTTGTTGGCCGCAGCCACTTGCTTGGGGCCGTCCAGGGACAGCAACGCCCGTGCATGACCCATTTCCAGCTGCCGTGTGACCAATAATTTTTTCACATCCGGGTGCAAATCGATCAATCTTAATAGATTGGTCACTGTAGCGCGGGATTTGCCCACCGCATCGGCAACTTGCTGATGGGTCATTTCAAACTCGTCCAGTAAGCGCCTTAACGCTTCCGCTTCCTCCAACGGATTCAGGTCTTCCCGCTGAATATTTTCAATCAGCGCTATCGCCATGGCGGTGCGGTCGTCTATGTCCTTGATGACCACCGGCACATGCTGCAATCCGGCCAATTGCGCGGCTCGCCAGCGGCGCTCTCCGGCAATAATCTCGTATTTTTCAAAAGTAAGCTTACGCACCACCACCGGCTGGATGATGCCTTGCGCTTTGATGGAGTCAGCCAATTCCTGTAGCTTTTCGGGGTTCATATCTTTTCTTGGCTGATACTTGCCCCGCTGCATATGTTCGATAGGCAGGGCATGAAGCTGATGGACTTCCCCTGTTTCCGCTTGTTCGTCTTTATTGGAAATAGTGCCCAATAAAGCATCCAGCCCTCGATTTAATCCGCGTTTTCTTTCAGCCATAAGGTTCAACTTTTCTCTTAATTTTAAATAATGTTTCGTTCCTACGCGCTACGCTTATTGCTAGACACAAGTATTTTAAAGCACGTCATCCCGGCAGGGATTGCCGGGATCCAGAAGCCATGGATGGCGATACCGAAAACAGACAACAATATCAAGCATTCACATCCCTGTGCTCTCGGCAACTGCTCCTGCATTGCTCTACCTCCTGCATCCATGCAGTCGTGGATTCCGGCAATCCCTGCCGGAATGACGGTGTACCGCAGACACTTGTGTATAACGACGAGCGTGCCGCATGGGAACAAAACAAAGTATATTACGTGCTTTTAAATTAGCGCCTATACATATATATCCGCGCCATTCGTCGACTGCATGGATGCAGGGCAATGCAGGAGCAGCGTAGCGGTTCTATTCTTATTTATCCGGCACCTCAAACTCTTCAAGCAATTTTTTTAAACTCTCTGCTTCTTCCAGCAAAGCATGGTGCTCTTTTTGAGTGCTTTTGAAAAACGCCACCACCAGTGCCGTTTGCTTTTCGACTTCCGCGCCAGCCGCTGGCCGTGTTTCGCCCTGACGCGCACTTTTAACCGGCAGATGCTTCTCCTCATTTGCGGAATCATCAGCTAGCAACGCTTCAAGCCCCCGGCCTAAGCCACGCTTCTTTAAATTCATGGGCTATTTTGTTTTTCTTTTCTGATCATTTCACCCGCCAAAGCGATATAGGCCACAGACCCCCGGGACGTCCTGTCGTAGCTCAGCACCGGCAAACCATGGCTTGGCGCTTCCGCCAGACGGACATTTCTTGGTACGCAAGTCCTGAATACCTTATCGCCGAAATAGCGGATCAATTGCTCAGAAACATCCTTAGTCAGGCGGTTCCTGTCGTCATACATGGTGCGCAAAATGCCTTCCAGATACAGGCTCGGATTGACGGTGTCCTGAATGTTTTTAAGTGTGCTCATCAATGCCGACAAGCCCTCAAGAGCATAATACTCGCACTGCATCGGCACCAGCACGCTGTTGGCGGCGACCATCGCATTCAAGGTCAGCATGTTCAGTGAGGGAGGGCAATCAATCAGGATGTAATCGTAGTCCGGCTTAATCGGGATCAACGCATCGGCCAGCCGTCGCTCCCGGTGGTCGGCCTGCATCAACTGCACTTCGGCTGCGGTCAGATCGCCATTGCCGGGAATCACCGAAAAACCGATGTCCGGCATTTTAATAACCGTTTCCGAAGCAGGCACATCTTCCATCAACAAATCATAGCTGGAATATTTGACCTCCTGCTTATCGATACCGCAGCCCATCGCCGCATTGCCCTGCGGATCAAGATCCACCAGCAACACGCGCCTATTCGCCGCAGCCAGCGAGGCCGCCAGATTTACGCTGGTGGTCGTTTTTCCTACACCACCTTTTTGATTGGTTACGGCAATTACTTTTCCCACTTACCCTACCTCGGCCTGTTCAGGCGATTGAATTCGCACCAGACATCGTTCAACATCAGATCCCGGCACACCAACCGATATGACGGATTTTTTTGCGCTAATCTCGGCCAGTTCCGCATCCGGATTCTGCCCCTTCATTGCCAGCAACACGCCATCCTGAGTCAGTAAATGCGCGGTCAGCTTCACCATATCGGACAAGCCGGCAAATGCCCGAGTAAGAACTGCATCATATGCCTGTTCAGGATGATAATTTTCCACGCGACTGTGGATAACGTCCACGTTTTTTAGCTTCAATTCCAACACGACCTGCTGCACAAACCGGGTTTTCTTGGCATTGCTATCGAGCAGGGTAAAGTGTATTTCGGGCAAACAGATCGCCAGCGGAATGCCCGGCAAACCCGCGCCGGTGCCTATATCGATAACCCGCTGGCCTTCGATATGGGGAGCAATCGCCAAGCTGTCCAGTATATGCAGCCGCGCCATCTCCTCCCGATTCCGTATCGCGGTCAGATTATAAGCTTTATTCCATTTTTCAATCAGTTTTATAAAGTCAAGCAACTGATCGAGTTGATGGTCGGTTACGTTTAAATTTAATGAGGCTATGCCGGAGACCAGGATGTTTCGGCAGGCCCTTCGGCTTTGCTCAGGACAGGCTTCCATCAGGCGCTTTTCTTCTTTAGATAAACCAGCAACAGGGAAATAGCAGCCGGTGTAATGCCGGGAATACGCGATGCCTGACCCAAGGTTTCCGGACGCTGTTTTTTAAGTTTTTCACTCACTTCGTTTGAAAGACCGGGGACGCCGTTGTAATCGATAACTTCAGGCAAGCGCAGATGATCGTAGCGCAAAGCCTTGTCTATCTCGGTTTGCTGCCGGTCGATATAGCCTGCATATTTGGCCTGAATCTCAACCTGCTCGGCCACCTGCGGATCCATATCCCGGGCATCGTCCATAAACGACAGCAGCTGCTGAACATCGACTTCCGGGCGGCGCAGCAAGTCCATCAAATTGGCTTCGCGCATTAACGGCTTGCCCCAAAATTGCTCGACTTGACCAGCCTGTTCCGTTTCCATCCTGACCCATTTCTTTTTCAAGTCGTCCTGCAACTGGGAGACCGCAGCCCGTTTGGTCTCGAAAGCTTGCCAGCGCGCATCGTCAACCAAACCCAGTTCCCGGCCTTTTTCGGTCAGGCGCAAATCGGCGTTATCTTCCCTGAGCAGCAGCCGGTATTCCGCGCGGCTGGTGAACATCCGGTACGGCTCTTGAGTGCCTCGCGTAATCAGGTCGTCTATCATCACGCCGATATAGGCCTCATCGCGTCCTGGACACCAACTGTCCAGCCCCTGAACCAGACGCGCCGCATTAAGCCCTGCGATTAAGCCTTGAGCCGCCGCCTCTTCGTAACCGGTGGTACCGTTGACTTGCCCGGCAAAAAACAGCGCATCCATGTGCTTGGTTTCCAGCGACGATTTCAAATCCCTGGGATCGAAAAAATCATATTCAATCGCATAACCGGGCCGCAAGATTTCGGCATTTTCAAAACCCAGCATCGAGCGCACCAGCTCATACTGCACATCGAAAGGCAGGCTGGTCGATATGCCGTTGGGATAAATCTCATGGGTATTCAAGCCTTCCGGTTCGACAAAAATCTGGTGCGAATCCCGGTCGGCAAAGCGCACCACTTTATCTTCTATCGACGGACAATAACGCGGCCCGACGCCCTCGATAATCCCCGAATACAGCGGCGAACGATCCAGGCCGGAACGGATAATGTCGTGGGTTTTACTGTTGGTGCGGGTGATATGACACGGAATCTGCCGGGGATGCTGCTCACGCTTGCCGATAAACGAAAACACCGGCACCGGATCATCGCCATGCTGCTCTTCCAGCTTGCTAAAATCAATCGTCCGGCCATCAATACGCGGCGGCGTGCCGGTTTTTAAGCGGTCGATCCTGAACGGTAATTCCCTTAAGCGCTCGGACAAAGCGATGGAGGCCGGATCGCCCGCACGGCCACCGCTGTAGTTTTCCAGACCGATATGTATTTTGCCGCCCAAGAACGTGCCGGTGGTTAAAACTACGGCTCTTGCGCTAAAGTCCAAGCCCATTTGAGTTTTAACACCGGCAACCCTGCCGCCCTCGACGATCAAATCGGACACGGTTTGCTGAAACAAGGCCAGATTAGGCTGGTTTTCCAGCGCCGTTCTTACCGCCTGCTTATAAAGCTGACGATCCGCCTGAGCGCGAGTCGCCCGAACCGCCGGGCCTTTGCTGGCATTCAAGGTGCGAAACTGGATGCCGCCATGATCGATGGCCCGAGCCATTATGCCGCCCAACGCATCGACTTCCTTAACCAAATGCCCCTTGCCTATCCCACCAATTGCAGGATTGCAGCTCATTTGCCCCAAGGTGTCGATATTTTGCGTCAGCAACAACGTGTTAGCACCGCACCGGGCCGATGCCAACGCCGCTTCCGTACCCGCATGACCGCCGCCAACCACGATGACATCAAAGTCTTTTCTAAATTTCACTAGCGCTATGTACTCTTAAAAAATGGTATATTACTGCTGTGTGGACTCACACAAACTTGGCACATTATAAGAGGTAAACGATGAAAAAACGTAAAAATCCGAAGGGAACGGATGGTATTCCCAACCAAAACCCGGTCGCGAAGTACGCGCACCTGTTTAACAAAGCGCAAACTTTTTGCGATAAAAGCAAATACAGCCGCAAAGCAAAACACCCAAGGCAGGAGGCTAGTCCAATGGTTCCTCGCGGAATTATTGGACTAGCCTCTTGTTTTATCCTTCAAGCCTGAGCTCACAGAGCGGTTTCACTTCGTGCTCTAACCGGGGCGCGTAGCAAACCGCCAATCATCGCTTAACGCCGACTTCAGTCTGCCGTTGCGTGGTGTGGATTGCCTATCGGTGAGCCCACCTTACAGCGTTGATAGTTTAGGGCTTATAAGGAAAAGCAATATCAAACGGGTTAATATCATCTTCGTTAAGCTTAGGAATTGCATTCCCCCAAAAGGATTCACCTCCTACGTCATAAAAAAGCTCGTTATCAAATGCAGGTGAGTTACATTCTTGTGAAAAAACAACATTCTGATTTTTAGTAACATAAACTCCAGAATGCTCTTCTAAAGATCTAAGCCCTGTTTTTGGGTCGGGTCCTGTAACAGCAGACGCATCGTAGATGTAGTATTTGTAGCTTCTTTGAGAAAATCTGATGTAGCTTGCATATCCGCCGTGACCGGTCGTATTAAAGTTGAAAGCAATGTCAGATTGACTTAACTTATGTTTTTTGGGAATGAGTATCTCCGGGCTACCAATTTCTCCAAACCTATATTGCATGTAACCACTAATATTGCTGAAGTCATTGCTGGCACAGACGGAAGCAACTTTCTGTTTAATTGTGCATGTAAAAACAACACGCTCGTTGTCAGTGCAAAGAGACTCTGTTTTTGCCTTTGACTCCCTATCGTGAGCAGCCTTTACATGGTCAAATTTTGTTTCAGCAAACAGAGTTTGACTGAAAGCGACAAAAAAGCAGGAAAAAAACATTTGCATCGCGTACCTTCTCGGCTTTCCCACGTCAGCCCATCCACTGGCTCTAATAATACAACGACGAATCAAGGTAAATTCCCTCACGGCGAGTCAGTTGATTTGGCATAAAAGCCATCAAAAAAAGCATTAAATCCTTTTGTTTCAAGACCTAAGCGCAATTTAGTATCGCCTGTCCACAGTAATCCATTCATTTCGATAGTAAGCGCAACGAATAGCATATCTTTTGGGTCAACGTCTTTTACAAGCTCCCAAGACTTTTGCAGCGCATCGACGGAAATTGTATTTTCATCAAAAAAATCGATATGCCTAATAAGCTCATAAAGAACTTCTAAAATTTCATCATGCGAGTGTTTGCTGATTTTGCAGATTTTTTCTTTATGCTTAAAAAGCTCAACAAAGCCAAACTTCGGCATTATCAACGCCTGTTGGGGTTCTAACAAAAACGAGGCGATTGGCGAATTTTTGTTCACCAATGCCGAAAATACGATATTGGTATCGACAATAATCGGCTTCATTGAATTTTTGCTAAAATACGGGCTTGGTTTTCATGCCACCATTTTTCTTTTAATTCATCATCAAGCGCCATTGCGTCATCTGTAGTCATTTGGCTTTTCGACAGCAATTCTTTAATGCGCAAGATTTCGATGAGCCGCAATAATTCACGAGAATTTAGATATTCTTTAGAAAAGGTTAAATTTACAGTCTTTTCAGTGGCTTGATAGTTCAACATGATCGTTTCCATTTCAAGATGGTTATAACCAAAAATTATTTCCCGACACCAGAGCACCGCATTTAATCATGACAAACACCAGTCTTTGCGTGCTCTTTCAGCCATTCTTTAAGCGCCTCATTCATACGCGTTTGCCAGCCACGGCCTGTGCCACGGAAAGCTTCCAGAATGTCTTTATCGAAGCGAATAGCCACTTGCTCTTTATTGCCGCTACCGGCTGGCCGTCCTGCGCGGCGCTGGGTAATGGCTTCACGCATGAGCATAGACGCATCCGGCGAATCTTCATCGTCTTCCGGTTCAATGCCGGTCAGTTTGCGTTGGCGCAACATTGCCAAGTCGGTTTTGGATTCGCCGCGTTCTCGGGCAGCGCGCATCTCGTCAATCGTCATCGTAGCCATTTTCAAGCCAGTCATGGTACACCTCTCGTTCACTGCGTTTAGCAGGGCGGAAATTGATGATGTGAGGAATTGCTCCGGGTAGATAAGCCACGGTCAATACCCTACAGACTACATGATGAAACCGTCCAACACCACTATTTACCCACCGCCGCCTCAATAAACGGCCTGAACGCCGACCTTATATCGCGCACTTTCTGGCTGGCGCAAAGTTCATTGCCCAGCGAGGATTCCCGGCAGTGGATGTCGAGGAAAAGCTGCTGTTTTTTGTTCTCATCTTCCAATTTTGAGACCGACAAGGCCAGGTCGTTGTCGGTTGCGGGTGCGCGGCCCAAAATCAATTTGTCGGTATCGGTGTCAATCGGGGTTGTGGCATTGGCTTTGATGAAGTCATGCGCGCTAGTCCAAGCTTTTGCACAAAGTGCATCAGTTTCACAGGCATACAGGCCGATTTCATCGACGGTTTTGTTTTCCGCCGTTTTTTCAACCGCTTTTGATGGATCGGTATTGTCCTGAGTTAAGAATTTAAAGCGTTCGATGTTGGCTTCAAATTCGGCCTTGGCCCGATTCTTTTTTTCGATCTGCTTGTTTATTTCAGCATAAGCGACTTGTATCTGCGCTTCGGTTTGCTGGATTTCATCAAGCACAGTTTTTGGAACTTTTTTTCCGTTACGTTCGAGCTCTGCGGCTTTCTTTTGTTGCGATTCCAGTTGGCTTTCTACCCGCTTTAAATTGCCCTGAGCTACATTCTTTTGCGCATCCAGAGATTGCATGGTTGCGTAAAGACTTGCTTCCATGTCCTTTACATTGCGAAAGGTGCTGAGCAGCACTTTGTCGTTAGCGGCTTGCTGAGCAATTATTTTTTCCTGGGCTTTTTTCAGGTCGCTTAGACGATTATCGATAGCTTGCTGTTCTTTGGTTTTTGCCTCTTCGGTAACGGCAATAGACTGACCCTTTTTGTTTAATGATTCCCGACGGTATTGAGACTCTTCCGGCGGCACCTGATCGGAGAATTTGGTTTCGCCATGTTCATCTACCCATTTGTACATTTTTTTAGCTACTGCGGGTTGACTACCGCACAGAAAAAGAAAACAGGCTAAAAAAATACTGACTGAAAAGGGGTGTGTTTGCATGGTTGATGTGTGATTTTTTAAGGAAAAATAAATTATATTGCAAACATGGCAGATTTGAAATTTTATTGCTTTATTAATCAATGCTGTCACAAGGAAAAATCAAATTGCAGTGCATCCGGCAGAGCAGGCAGTTTTTTCGGCGAACTGATGGCGATACGTTTTTCCCGCCCGGACTCACCGGTCACCAGCGTGCAGGCCGCCTTGCTGACCCCAAACTGATCGGCGACAAATGCAATCAAATGTTGGTTGGCTTTGCCGTCTATCGGCGCGGCCTTGATTCTGAGTTTCAACCGCTCGCCATGCAGACCCGCCCATTCATCTTTACTGGCTTTGGGTTGAACATGGAGATTCAGCGTCAAAACCCCATGCTCCCAATGGTACCAGTTCAACCGATCAGATTGGCTAATTGATGCAACGGCGGCAGCACAACCATTTTTGCCAGTTGCAAAAGCATTAGCGCGGCTAAAGGCGATAAGTCTATGCCGCCCAGATCGGGAATGAATTTGCGGCAGAGGTTAAGCACCGGCTCAGTCAGGCTATGCAGGATGGACGATGCAGCACCAAACATGCCGGGATTCATCCAGCTGAGGATGGCTCTGGCAAATATCGCATAGACAAAGATATTAATCAGCAACGAAATCAGTTGGGTCAGCGATAAAATGGTCAATGCGCCGATATTAAGGGCGACGCCTTTGAGCAACAGTATGGAAAAATCGGCCAGCATTTGCAGGCTGAGCACCAACACCAACGAGGACGTATCGATCTTGCCGATAGAAGGCACAAAGCGGCGCAGCAGTTTTAACGGCGGGTGCGTGGCCTTGACCAGGAATTGGGATATGGGGTTGTAAAAATCAGCGCCGCACCATTGCAATAAAAAGCGCAGCAGCACGGCCAGGATGTACAGCGAAAACAGCGAGTCGATGATAAAAATAGCCGGGTCGGTCATGTAACTGGAATCCATTATGAATTCTCCATTTGTTTAGACATTTCAATAGAACGGTCTCGCGCCGCGTGTAATGCTTCTGAAACCAGCTCGGTAAAGCCGCCTTGCTCAAAAGTCTCGATAGCTTGCTGCGTGGTGCCGCCGGGGGAAGTCACGCGTCTGCGAAGTTGTTCGGGCGATTCGGCAGATTCCAGCGCGATTTTGGCCGCGCCCAATGCGGTTTGTTGCACCAGTAAACGCGCGGTCTCTTGGCTCAATCCCAGTTCCACTGCGGCTTTTTCCATCGCTTCCATCAGCAGAAAATAATAGGCGGGGCCGCTACCGGACACGGCGGTTACCGCATCCAACTCGGCTTCATCGTCAACCCACAGTGCAATGCCGACTGAGCGTAAAATGTTTTCCGCCAGATCGCGTTGCTCATCCGTCACCTTGTCGTTGGCATGCAATGCGGTAGCGCCGGTCAACACCAGCGCCGGTGTGTTGGGCATGCAGCGCACGATGGCGGTATCTGCGCCCAGCCAACGGCTCAAGCTGTTCTGGTTGATACCGGCGGCGATAGACACCACCAGCGATTTTTTTTGCTGAACCAGCGTGGCGATGCTTTGCGCCACAGCGTTTAGCGTCTGCGGCTTGACTGCCAGAACCACGACATCGACTGCATTTATGATGTCGTCATTGTTTGCCGAGGTGTTTACGTTTAGATCACGTTTCAGCACAGTCAGCGTGTCCGGGTTAATATCCGACACCCAAATCTGTTCCGGCGCATGGCCGCTGGCAATCAATCCGCTGATCAGGCTGGACGCCATGTTGCCGCCACCGATAAAACCTATCTTGTTTGTTTTCATGATTGTTTAGTGTGTTTGTTGAATTGAAAGTATTTTACCCTATATAAGGTCGGCATGATAAATCACAAGGCTTTTGATGGGGCAAGCTGTGCTACATTACGCGCACCAAACGATAAACCCGTATAAATTAAAATAGAACGCAGATGACGCTGATAACTATGATGAACGCTGATAATTCAAGAAAAATCTTACATAATCATAACTATCAGCGTCATCTGCGTTCCATTGTGCCTTTATGATTGAAACCATTTACATCGAAGAAGCCATCCTGCAACACCCGCGTGTTTTGGACATAGTGGCGCGATTCCCGCAAGCCAGGAAAATAACCTGCGGCCGTTACGGCGAAGTGTTTAACCCCAAAGCGCAAAACTTTCGCCTGCAAAAACAACAGCCCGCCTTGATATTGGCGGAAAAATATAAAAACTTTGCGCTGCCTGCGCCTCTGGGCTACGGCATCGGGGCGCAAAAGAATTATTATTTTTCGCACATGCTCAACTGCCTGTACGATTGCCGCTACTGTTTTTTACAGGGCATGTACCAGTCGGCCAATTATGTGCTGTTTGTCAATTACGAGGATTTCCAGCAAGACATCCGCCAGCTGTGCTTTGACTCGCCTGGCGAAAACCTGCATTTTTTTTCCGGCTACGATTGCGACAGTCTGGCTTTGGAGCCGGTAACCGGTTTTGCCGAGCAGTTTTTGCCGTTCTTTGCAACGCTGCCCAATGCCTGGCTGGAATTAAGAACCAAAAGCACCCAAGTCAGAAGCCTGTTAAACCGCGAGCCGCTGCCCCGCTGCATCGTCGCGTTCAGTCTGTCGCCGGAACAAATCGCCGAAAAAGTCGAAGCTAAAGCGCCGTCGGTTGAGCGCCGTCTGGATGCGCTGTGCAAATTGCAGGAACAGGGCTGGCAAATCGGCCTGCGCTTCGATCCGTTGATTTATCAATCCGGCTACCAACAGCAGTACAGCGAATTATTCGAGCAGGTTTTTTCCCGTATCGATTTAAACCGGCTGCATTCGGTCAGCCTTGGCGTGTTCAGGCTGCCGGAGAATTTCTTTAAAAAAGTGCATAAACTCTATCCTGATGAAAAACTCTTTGCCGGGAACTTGATCAATCAGAAGGTCAGCCAGCAAGGCATGGTTTCCTACCAACAGGAACTGGAGCAAGAAATGATGCACTACTGCACCGAACAACTCTTAAACTACATTCCAGCCGACAAGTTTTTTCCATGCAACCTATAAAACGAACTATTTTGCTGACCGGAGCCAGTTCCGGCATAGGCCGCGCCATCGCCCGGAACTTATTGCAACAAGGGCATCATGTGCTCGGTGTGTCCCGCGATAGCGGCAAGTTTATCCGGCAGATGGATAACTTCACGCCCGTGCTGCTGGATTTAAGCCGGTTAAACGACATACCGCAAAAAATTCGCGAACTGGAGCAGGCGTTTCCACAAATCGATGCGGCGGTTTTTTGCGCCGGGCGGGGGCAGTTCGGTTCGGTGGAAGAGTTTTCCTATGCGCAAATTGAAGACCTGATGATGCTGAACTTTACCAGTAATGCCTTTTTGGTTAAGGCGCTGCTGCCCGCCTTAAAGCGCAAAGATCATAGCGATTTGATTTTTATCGGTTCGGAAGCAGCTCTGAAAGGCAGCCGTAAAGGCGCGATGTACTGCGCTGCCAAGTTTGCCGTGCGTGGCTTTACCCAAGCCTTGCGCGAAGAGTGCGGAAAAAGCAATGTGCGGGTTTGCCTGATTAATCCCGGCATGGTTAAAACCGAGTTTTTCGAGCAACTGTCTTTTGAACCGGGCGATGAGGCTAGCAATTTTATCGAGCCGACAGATGTCGCCGAGGCGGTGTCCTACGTGCTTAATTCACGGGTGCAGATAGTGATCGATGAAATCAACCTGAGCCCTTTGAACAAAGTCGTAAAGTTTAAAAAGTCACCTGATTAGCAGGATTCAATCAGCACCGTCATCCCGATAGATACCGTCTTAAACGCATTTTTGCAAGGAGAAATTAGGGGCAAAAGGTTCGCCTGCTTTTAAGATAGCAAAGCCGGAATAGATGAGTTTACAAGATACAGCATCGATTGCGGCCTTGCTCTTTGGCCTGATAAAGCGCTTGGTCTGCGCGCTCAAATGCGATTTCATCGGTGTCGCTCAGGATAAACTCGGTAATGCCGCAGGAAATGGTAATGGCAACGGAAACGCCGCTGGCGTTGAAGCCGGTTTTTTCAATGGTTTGACGCAGCTGGTTGGCCAGTACCAACGCCGATTGGCTGTCAGTGTTCGGCAGCAGCATGGTGAACTCTTCGCCACCAAAACGGGAAATAAAATCGGTCGCGCGGGAATGATCGGATAATTGTTTAGCGATTAACAGCAGCACTTTATCACCGGCTTTATGACCATAGCTGTCATTGATATTTTTGAAATGATCAATGTCCCAGATGATAAGGCTTAACGGCGAATGGTAACGTTTCCATCGGGCCAGTTCGGTTTCCAGGCGTTCATTATAAGCGTTACGGTTTGGCAGGCCTGTTAAGGTGTCGCGTAATGCCTGGGTATTGGCAATTTTCAGCTTTGATTTGAGGTCGCAGGATTCCGATTCCATGTTTTTTATTTTATCGACCAAATCATCCAGTTGCTGCTGGGTTTTTTCGCGTTGAATCGCTTCTTTTTGGCTATGTTCCTGAATTTCTTTGGCAATCGTTGCTAATCGATTATTAATGATGCCTTTTAAAGGTTCCAGTTTGGTGGCGGTGGACGAGCTTAACTGTAATTGTTCCATCTGTTCTGAAACAGATTGATCGAGTCTGCTCCGGTTTTCGGCCGATTCTATTGCGGCCGTGCTGGCCCCCATCACGCTGACATCCAGCGCCGCCAATTGCTCGGTAATGTGGGAGAGAAATTTGTCAATGTCTTGCTGTTCTGTTTGGTTGTGCTGCTTGATTTTAAGCAGTAATTTAAATGATTTATCCAGAATGATTTCAAAATCCGTTGTGGATTGGTTAGACGCTGAGAGCAATTGTTTTGCAATTTGCGCCTGCTGATCAAAGATACTGGGGATTTCGATGCCTTCCAGCAAAAGCAGCATCTGCCTGCTGACAATGCCAATATCGATGTGGTTGGCGATGACATTCGGCGCTGATAGGTCGTTAGGCTCAATAGCTTCAAGAATAGCGATAAATAATTGATTGGGAGTCTCGAATTTTACGGTTTCCGCTTTTTCCTTCAGCCGTTTAAGTGAGCTTTGGTGTGTTTCGGTATTATATTGCTGAAGCAGAAAATCAAATAGCAGCCCGGTTTCCACTGACCGGTCTTGATGCGGCGTGTGCTTGATTTGAGCGACAGAAGTGGTAAATTTTTCAAGCTCATCTTTAAGCGCATGACTGTTTATGCCGTTTTTTAATTGATCGCGTATACCCAACAGATGGGGGTCTAGAAGCGGATCGAGGCCAGTGGTTGCAATAGTTAAACGTACTATTGTTTTACAAAGCAGATCTTCTTTTTCTTTATAAGACTCCTCTGATTTCTTGAAGGTGGCCTCTGACTGTTCTTGTTCATCAAGCAGATTTAAATATTTCTCTTTCCATTTATCCGGGTCGACTGCTTTAGTAAAAAAACTCATGATAGACCTTGTAATGATTAATGAACAAAATGGCGTGCAATAGTAAGCGGCGTTACAGGACGTCGCCGTCGACTTGTTATTTGCTCAAATTAAAAAATAGTAATCCGTTGATACACGGCGCAGTTATTTTGCCTTGCTTTCCTGTTGAATCAGCTGATTCATAACTTCCAGCATTTTTTCATGGGAGCCGGCTATAGGACCATTCGTTTTATACTTGCCGTTAATAATGACGGCAGGAACGCCGGTTACGCCGTAACGACCAGCCGTGGTGGCGGCTTGGCGCATTTTGGCATCAACCAGAAATGAATTGTAGGCATCATGGAATTCGGCTTCGTTAACGCCATGAGCAACAAAGAATTTGGCCAGCTGGTCTTCGGTTTCAAGGTTTTGTTTTTTGTTCTGCAAGGCATCGAAAAAATCAGTATGAACCTTATCGACTACGCCGAGCGCTTCAGCGGTAAAATAAGCCTTGGCATGTTTACCCCAAAGATCGCTGAATACAGCGGGTTGACGGATAAACTCAACATTTTTCGGTAGATTTTTTACCCAGGCCTCCAGCAGCGGTTCAAAACTATAGCAATGTGGACAGCCGTACCAGAAGAATTCAATGACTTCGATTTTATCGGGATTATGGGTCGGCTGTGCCGGTGACAGGGTTTCATAGCCAACCGATTCGGCTTTTACCAAGGTTGAACAGAAAAATACTACGATTAATAAGCTGGCTTGGGTGATTTTTTTTAACATAGCGTAAGGCTCTCTGTAAGGTTTTGTAGGGCGGTTTCACTTTGTGCTCTAACGAGTCGCGTTACGACTGCTGGATGCAGGAGGTAGAGTAACGCAGGAGCAGTTACCGAGCAAACCGCCTATTCGTATATTTCAAGTTTGGCGAAGCATGATAAAAGGGCGAATAAATTCGCCCCTACTTCATCATCGATATACGATAAGAAACGGCTTTGATTTCTTCATCGGTCATTTTCTTTGCAATCATGTGCATGATGTTTTCCGGGTTCTTACTGCGCGCACCGGATTTAAAATCGGTAAGCGTTTTTATCAAGTAGTCGGCGTGTTGCGATTTTAATGCCGGAAATGAAGCCGGTTTGTTGCCTTCGCCCAACGAACCGTGGCAGGCGACGCAGGCGGAGACTTCGCTGCTCAGATTGCCGTTGCGGTAAAGATTGCTACCTTGGGCAATCAGCGCCTGAACATCTTTGTTACCGACCGGTTTTTCGTCTTCATCATCAGCTGCCAAGACCGGCAAGGCGTTTTCCGAAATCTTTTGCGCCGCGTAGTATGCGGATATGTCGGCCATATCCTCATCAGTTAAGGCCAGCGCCATAGCCGACATCATCGGGTCGTTGCGGCTGCCGTCTTTAAATGCGTGCAACTGACGCTCCAGATAGGACGAATGCTGCTGTGCAAGCTTAGGGAATGTTGCAACCATGCTGTTGCCGTTGTCTCCGTGACAGCTGGCGCAGGATTCTGCTTTTTGTTTTCCTGCGTTAATATTGCCTTCTGCGTGTAAAATACCTGCAGCACTGGTCAACGCCAGAGAAATTGAAAGTACCTGCCATTTTTTCTTCATCAAGTTCCCCTTCAGGAATGGTTAATCATTTATGTAGGGGCAATCCCTTGTGGGTGCCCGAGGCACAGGGCAACCACAAGGGATTGCCCCTACAGTTTTAAATTTTACTCTAAATAGTAACGCTAAGCGAGACAACGATGAACCCAGTTTACACCCAAGCAAAATTTATTAACAGTTCGCCACATCTTCGCGATACGCCCCCGGATCAGGGCATGGAAGTGGCGTTTGCCGGGCGTTCAAATGCGGGCAAATCCAGCGCAATTAATACCTTAACCCGGCAAAATGCATTGGCTCGAATCAGCAAAACGCCGGGCAGAACCCAAATGCTTAATTTTTTTGAAATTAACGAGCGGCAGCGATTTGTCGATTTGCCGGGTTACGGCTACGCCAAAGTGCCTTTGGCGGTAAAGAAAAAATGGCATGAGTTGATGGAAACGTATTTAACCAGTCGCAAGTCGTTATGCGGCATTATTCTGGTGATGGATGTGCGCCATCCCTTAACCGAATTCGACTGGCAGATGATAGAGTGGTGCGAACATACCGGGTTGCCGCTGCATGTATTGTTAACCAAGGCGGATAAGTTGAATTACGGCGCGGCTAAAACGACCTTGTTGCAGGTGCAAAAGGAGTTACAGGATGCCAGTTTCCCGTTGACGATACAGCTGTTTTCGTCTCTGAAAAAAAGCGGTATTGATGAAGTGCATAGCGCGCTGGATCATCTGTTTAATCCTGTTGTCCAGGATCAGAGCGAAATATCGACACCTTCCTGAGCAAGCAATAATTCGCAACCGGTTTCCGGATGATTTTGCAGCAAGCGTTGATAAATGGCCTCAAGACTTGCGTCGCTACGGGTGGGTTCATGGTGGGTGAAAAACAGTTTTTTTGCGTTTGCGGCGGCAGCCAGCTTTATTCCCGAGTCATAAGTGCCATGTCCCCAGCCTTGTTTGGAGACATATTCCTCATTGGTATAGGATGAGTCGACGATCAACGCATCGACATCTTTCATGGCCAGCACGACTTCGTCCCATTTGGCATCGACAAACGATTGGAATTCAGCATATTCATCATCTTCCGGGTCATAAATGTTAAGTTGCGGTTCGTAATCGCCGGTAAAGAAAATGGATTGCCCGTCGCAATCGATACGATAGCCGAAATTTAATACCGGATGACTGAGCACAATGGGGGTGATGGTGGCGCTGCCCACCTTGACCGGCCCCCCCGGCTTGACGGTGGTGTACTCAATCCGGGCATTCAGTTGCGCTTCCCGTATCGGAAAAAAACTGTATTGCAGTTGTACGGAAAGTGCGCGGTTGATAGTTTCATTGGTGACCGGATCAATTCCGCCGTAGATTTTAATCTGATTGTTCGGGATAAAAATAGGGATAAAGAAGGGTAGGCCCTGGATATGATCCCAGTGGGTATGGGTGATGAAGATATGCGCCTGAATGGGCATTTCTTTCAGCAGATTTTGTGCAAGCGCGTGGATGCCGGTGCCGGCATCCAGAATGATCAAGTCATTGTCGTCAGTTCTGATTTCTATGCAGGTGGTATTGCCGCCGTATTTAAGCGTATTGGCTCCCGGCGTTGGTATGGATCCTCTAACGCCCCAGAATTTAAATTTCATGGCTGTCCCTGCTATAGGTTAATAAAAGATTGAGCTTCTGTTTTGACGTAATCAAAATTGCCTAAAGCCTCGCACATCGCAGGGAGGTTCAGGCCAAAGCGGGCGATAATAGATGTAGGGAAATCTTCTATCAGGGGATTGCCGCTATCACCGAACTGCATGTATTTACTGATTTGGTTTGCGGCAAAAACGCAGTCCCGCAAAACATTCTGGCTATGACCGAGATCATGATGATGAGCGATGGCGTCAATTAACGTCTCGGACAGTTGCCATTTTTCGGCCAACATTTTGCCTGCCTCTGTATGGCTAAGACCGATAAACTCATGTTCGGTCTGATACAGGGGCCGTTGTTGTTCTTTGCTTTTTTCCAGCGCCAGTTTAAATTCATCGGGCATAAATTCGGCGAACACCACTTTCCCAAAATCATGCAATAACCCGGCGACAAAACAATCGCTGCTCTCTGTTGAAGACAGACCGATGCGTTCAGCAAGCATTTTGCTGATGGCTGCGGTGGTCAAAGAATGCAGCAGGAATTCTGAGGTATTGAAATTGGCCTTGTTATTGGCATTCAGCATGCCCATTGCAGCGACACCTAAAGCCATATTTTTTATGGTGTTAAGACCAATATGCACGACTGCCCGCTGTACCGAGGTGATTTTTTGAGGCAGGCCGTAGAAAGATGAATTAATGGCCTTAAGAATTTTAACGGTCATGACCGGGTCGCATTCAATAACCCGGACTATATCTTTTGCCGACGCATTGATGTCTGACGTTAACTGCACGACTTGCTGGACGCTTTTAGGAAAAGCGGGCATTTTTTCAACAAGGACGATGAGTTTGTCGTTTTTTGAGTTCGGCATTGTGTGGTTAAGCAATAATAACTAATAGAGCGTAGTAAAGAAAAAAGGGGGGTTAGTCATGTAGATCCAAGTTATGTCGTCACTATAATACAATATCGTCAAATGCTGAAAAATAATAGCTAACGTGGAGCTAAGGGGCTGCGCATTTTTGCGTCGTCTCGCTTAAGCGTAGGGTTACCATGACCGCCTAACAGTTAGTGGGCTTCATCCCAATTATTTCCAATACCTATGTCGACAATCAGCGGCACATCAAGATCGGCCGCTGTACACATCAGGGTTCTGATATTCGCCGCGCAGTCGCCGACATGATCTTCGGCAATTTCAAACACCAGTTCATCATGCACCTGCATGATCATTTTGGCATCCGGTTTATCCCGATACAACCACCGGTCGGCGGCAATCATGGCACGTTTAATAATGTCGGCAGCAGTACCCTGCATCGGCGCATTAATAGCCGTGCGTTCGGCGTATTGGCGGCGTGCCGCGTTGCGCGAGTCGATCTCCGGTAAATACAGCCGCCTACCGAACAGAGTTTCAACATAGCCTTGTTCGCGGGCCAGTTCCCTGATGCTGTCCATGTAATTTTTGACGCCCGGATAACGGGTAAAATACAAATCGATATACGATTGCGCCTGGCTGCGCGACAAACCCAGCTGCTGCGCCAAGCCAAAGGCTGACATGCCGTAAATCAGTCCGAAGTTGATGGCTTTGGCCGAACGGCGCAAATCGGTGGTGACCTGCTCGGGAGCGACGCCAAAAACCTCGGCCGCTGTAGCCCGGTGGATATCCAGCCCTTCGCTAAATGCTTTTACCAAGCCTGCATCTTGCGACAAATGCGCCATGATACGCAATTCAATTTGCGAATAATCGGCGGCGACTATTTTTTTGCCTTCCGGGGCGATAAACGCCTGCCGGATTTTTCGGCCTTCCTCGCTACGTATCGGAATATTCTGCAAATTAGGGTCTGAGGAAGACAATCTGCCCGTTGCGGCGACCGCCTGATGGTACGAGGTATGAATCCGACCGGTTTGCCCGTCAACCTGTTGCGGCAGCTTATCGGTATAGGTTGACTTGAGCTTGCTCAAACTACGGTACTCCAGAATCAGTTTGGGCAGGGGATAATCGAGAGCCAATTCCTGTAGCACCGACTCTTCCGTTGACGGCTGGCCTTTGGGTGTCTTCTTGAGCACCGGCAGTTTCTGCTGGTCATACAATATATCCTGAATCTGCTTGGGCGAACCCAGATTGAAGGTTTGCCCTGCCAAATCGTGAGCGTGTTGTTCCAGCGAGATAATCTGGCTGGAAAGCTCAAGACTTTGCTGCGCAAGCATCGCGGCATCAATCAATACGCCGTTGTTTTCGATGCGGGCCAGTACGCTGATCAGCGGCACTTCCATTTCCGTATAAAGGTTAAGCAATCGGGGCTGCTGCGCCAGCTTACCGGACAGTACCTGATGCAGTTGCAGGGTGATGTCGGCATCCTCTGCGGCGTACGGTGCGGCTTGTTCTATCGGCACCTCCTGGAAGCCTATTTGTTTGACGCCTTTTCCGGCCACATCTTCGTAATGGACGGTTTCAACGCCCAGATATTCTTTAGCCAGATCATCCATATTGTGCTTGGTCGCGGTGCTGTTTAACACATAGGATTCGAGCATGGTGTCGTGAGCAATGCCACACAGTGCAATGCCGTGATTGGCCAGTACATGCATATCGTATTTCAGGTTTTGCCCGAGTTTGGCTTTGTGCGGGTTTTCCAGCAGAGGCCGTAGTTTTTCCAGTATTTCCGAACGGTTTAGTTGATCCGGCACGCCAGGATAGTCGTGGGCCAAAGGCACATAAGCGGCTTTGCCCGGCGTTACCGCAAAGGACACGCCGACGATCTGCGCCTTGCTGTAATCCAGGCAGGTGGTTTCGGTGTCGAACGCAAACAAGTCGGCCTTTTCCAGTTGGGCCAGCCAATCGTTAAAGTGTTGCTCGGTTAAAATGGTTTCAAAGCTGGAGTCGATTTTGGCAGGCTTATCTTCAGTCGGCGCTGCTTCAACAGGCCTAGTTCTGATTGTTGCCGAAGAGCTTGTCTTGGACTCAGCGGAAGGATTATTCAGCATGTTCAACCAGGAGGTAAATCCCAGGTCTGACAGTAAATTCCTAAGCTCCGCCAGATCCATCGGTTGCTGTTTCAAGTCATCGATGCCGTAAGGCAAATTCAGGTCGCATTTAATGGTGGTCAGTTGTTTGGATAAAGGAAGCTTGTCCAAAGTGGCGCGCAGGTTTTCGCCGATTTTACCGCCGATTTCATTTGCGTGGGCGATCAGGTTTTCCAAGGTCTGGTATTGCTCCAGCCATTTTGCCGCTGTTTTGGGGCCGACTTTGGGTACGCCGGGAATATTGTCGACGGTGTCGCCGATCAGGGCCAGATAATCGATAATCTGCTCAGGCCTGACGCCGAATTTATCGAACACGCCCTGAATATCCATGCGCGTGTTGGACATGGTGTTTTCCAGGATAATGTGTTCGGTAACCAGCTGCGCCATATCCTTGTCGCCGGTGGAAATAATAACGTCGTAGCCTTGTTGCTCGGCGTGTTGCGCCAAGGCCCCCAGAACATCGTCGGCTTCAACGCCGGACTCGATAATCAACGGCAGACCCATCGCCCGAATCAGATTGTGCAGCGGGGCAATCTGCACCCGCAAATCGTCAGGCATCGGCGGGCGATGGGCTTTGTACTGATCGTAAAGCTCATTACGGAAGGTTTTGCCAGGCGCATCGAAGACCACGGTGATGTAGTCGCTGTGATAGTCGGAGATCAGTTTGCGCAGCATGTTGCTGACGCCGTAAATGGCGTTAGTAGGCTCGCCGTTCGCGTTGGTTAGCGGCGGAATGGCATGGTAAGCGCGAAATAAAAAGGACGAGCCGTCAACCAGAATCAGGCGTTCCCTTCGGCTAGGCTCAGGATAGGTTTGCGTTTGTTGGGACATAAGATTTAGTGGCAAAGTTAAAGAGGCTAGGCGTCAGGTTTTGCGCTTAACATCTACGATATTAGGCAATTGACTTATTTTATTAAGCACTTGGCTTAACTGATCGGTGTTTTCAATTTGAATGCTCAAATTGAGCAGCGCTGAAAAATCGGGATGCGTATCCAGCGCCGCATTGGAAATATGGATTTTTGCCTGGGCCAAAATCTGGGTCACATCACTCAGCAAATTATGCGAGTTAAAGGCATGAATAACAATAGGCACCACATAGCTGGCCTTTTTTGCGCCCCAGTTAACCGAAATCAGCTGGGCCTGTTTTTCGGGATCCAGGTGCAAAATATTTTCACAGTCTTGGCGATGGATGGTAATGCCTTTCTTATGAGAAATATAGCCGATAATGTCATTGCCCTGAATCGGCGAGCAGCACTGGGCAAACGAGGTCAGCACATTATCAATGCCGGCTACGGAAACTACGGATTTAGCCTCGGTTTTTTTACCTTGAAGGGCCTGCCCTGAGCGTAGCCGAAGGGGCGGCGTTTCCAGTTCAGGCACCTTAAAAAACGCCGCCAGCTGGCGGTTGTTAATATCGCTACGGCCTATGGCTTCGAGCAACTTGTCGGTATCAGGCTGATGAAAATGTTTAGCCAGCTCCGCCAGATTGAGCATTTTTAAGCCAAGACGTTGGCTTTCCTTGTCCAGAATAGCCTTGCCTGTCGCTATGTTCTGGGCTTGTTGCTGATTTTTAAACCAGCTTTTGACTTTGCCGATCGCCGCCGATGTTTTCAAATAGCCCAGATTGGGGTCGATCCAGTTATGATTGGGGCCGCCCTCTTTGGCGGTTAAAATTCTTACCTGCTCACCTGATTTTAAGTTGTAAGTCAGAGGCACAATGCGACCGTTCACTTTTGCCCCGCGACAACGGTGACCTATTTCGGTATGAATTGCATAGGCAAAATCCAGCGGCGTAGCGCCTTTAACCAGATCGATTAATTTTCCGGCCGGAGTTAAAACGTAGACGCGGTCATTAAATAATTCGCTACGGAAATTTTCGGCTAGCACATCGTCGCCGCCTTCCTTTCGACTGCTGGTTTCTTCCAGCAACTTGCGCAACGAGGCGATGTTTTTTTCGATGGCCGCGTCATGCTTGCCGCCTTCTTTGTAAGACCAGTGCGCGGCAACTCCCAGCTCGGCAAAGTCGTGCATTTGTTGGGTGCGGATTTGTACCTCGATACGGTTGCCGTCAGCATCGATAATGACGGTATGCAAGGACTGGTAGCCGTTTTCTTTGGGATTGGCGATGTAATCGTCAAATTCCTTAGGCACGGTTTGCCAAAGGCTATGCACGACACCCAAAGTGGCATAGCAGGCGGTCAGGTTATCGACTATCACGCGCACCGCCAACAGATCATACAGCTCGTCTATATCCAGCTGCTTGCGGCGCATCTTTTTCCAGATGCTATAAATATGTTTAGGACGTCCATATATCTCGGAAGAAATTCCCCCGGCAATTGCTCCATGCATTGCTCTACCTCCTGCATCCATGCAGTCGTCTTCGGCGAGCTTTTTCTGTAACAGGACAATGAAGCTATTAATACAGTTTTCCCGCTGCACACGGTTATCGGTCAGCGACTTGGCGATGCGGCGGTAGGATTGGGGTTTCAGATAGCGGAAGGCCATGTCCTCCAGCTCCCACTTTAGCTGGTGAATACCCATCCGGTTGGCTATCGGCGCATAAATATCCAGCGTTTCCTGGGCAATAAAACGCCTCAATTCATACGACTCTTTGGGTAAAACCTTAAGCCGTTGAACCCGGTAAGCCAGCTTTATCAACACGGCGCGGACATCCCGAGTCATGGACAGCAGCATCCGGCGCAAGGTTTCCGTTTGATTTGGCTGGTCGGTCATTTCCAGGGAATAAACGGTTAACTTATTCAACCAGTTAACATCGTCAACCAGCGTTGCAACCGTATCGCCGAACTGTTGCTTGATATTGGGCTTGGGATTTAGAGTGGCCAAACGCGGATCGCTTAAGATCGCGGCGAGGATGGTGTCCAGATCGACATTAAAATCCATCAAGACTGCCGCCACCTCAACGCCCTTGGGGCGAAAATACTGGGGGTCTTCAGGAATTAGCGCAATAATCGCCAGCGCCCGGTTTATTTGTTCAGTATCGGGCGCGGCAAATCCGCTAAAAAGCTGTTTATTCGATTCGGTTTTTTTTTGCATCAAACGATAGTTAATAATTCAGAAGCTTGGTGGTTATAATAGGCCAATGCTGGTAAATGTAACAAGCGCTCATTGTCGGCAATGGGCGTGAGCACGATTGCATGGATACAGCAAGTGGAACACCTGATTTTGGTGCAGAATGCTAGAAACAGATTCGCGCAATAAGTGTTTTAACTTATTGAGAACAAAGTAAATAAAGATATGATGCCTATGGCGGCTAACGGCTAGTCTGTGTCCGCAGCAATAGGGAGTATATTTTTAACTAAATTAAAGTTGAAAAAATGAAAATTACTATATTCGGAAGCGGTTATGTGGGTTTGGTGACGGGTACTTGTCTTGCAGAAGTCGGCAATGATGTCATCTGTGTCGATATCGATGAGGCAAAGATTGCCAAGCTGCAACAGGGCATCATCCCGATCTATGAGCCGGGACTCGAAGCTATGGTCAAGGAAAACCAGTCGGAAGGACGCTTGAGATTTACCACCGATATTAAGGAAGCTGTAGACCATGGCGTGTTTCAATTCATCGCCGTCGGAACGCCGCCTGATACCGACGGTTCGGCAGATTTGCAGTACGTGTTGGCGGTTGCGAAAAGCATAGCCGAAAATATGGACGAGTACCGGGTGGTGGTCGATAAATCGACGGTGCCGGTGGGTACGGCGGATAAAGTCAAAGCGGTTATGCAAGAGGTATTGACCAGTCGCGGCAAGGAACTGGAGTTTGACGTAGTTTCAAACCCTGAGTTCCTGAAAGAAGGCGCGGCGTTAGATGATTTTATGAAACCGGATCGGATCGTCATCGGCACCGATAACCCCAGGACGGCGGAATTGCTCAAAGCGCTTTATGCGCCGTTTAACCGTAGCGTCGACCGGGTCATCACCATGGACATCCGTTCGGCTGAATTAACCAAGTATGCCGCAAATGCGATGCTGGCGACCAAAATCAGCTTTATGAACGAATTGGCAAATCTGGCCGAGCATCTGGGGGCAGATATTGAACATGTTCGACATGGCATAGGTTCCGATAGCCGTATCGGCTACAGCTTTATTTATCCCGGTTGCGGTTATGGCGGCTCCTGTTTCCCCAAAGACGTAAAGGCGCTGGAAAGAACCGCCCAGGAACAGGGCTATCATGCCGAATTGCTTAATGCGGTAGAGAATGTCAATAACCGGCAAAAACACCGATTGTTTGAAAAGATTAACAAACATTATCAAGGCCATTTAACCGGCAAGGTGTTCGCGCTGTGGGGGCTGGCGTTTAAACCCAACACCGATGACCTGCGCGATGCGCCAAGCCGGGTTGTGCTGGAAGCCTTGATTGAAGCCGGCGCAACCGTTCAGGCTTTTGATCCGGAAGCGATGGAAGAAGCGCGGCGGCTATATGGCGACAAATCGGGGCTTAAGTTTTGCGACTCGCCCAAGGACGCTTTAAAACAGGCCGATGCGTTGGTGATTGTTACCGAATGGAAGCAGTTTCGCAGCCCCGATTTCGACGTGCTGAGTCAACAGCTGCAAGACAAAGTAATTTTTGATGGCCGTAACATGTATGAACCGGACAGAGTTAAGCGTAGCGGATTAGCCTATTACGCAATAGGGCGATAAAAAAGTTGCATTAACATTGCAAACGGCTAAAATCATCTGCGAATGGTTAATAATTACTTGGTTGGCACTATATATAAGACTATTCACAAATCATAATTCAATAATTCTTCCAACAGGAAAATAAAGATGAAAAGATTATTAGTCGTATTATTTGTCGCCTTCTGCTCATTAAATGTTATGGCCTCACCGGTCAACATCAATACCGCCGATGCAAAAACCATAGGCGAGGCATTGTCAGGCATAGGCCTGAAAAAAGCCCAAGCTATTGTTAAGTATCGGGAAGAAAAAGGCGCATTCAAGACCGTGGATGACTTGGTTAATGTTGACGGGATCGGCCCGAAAACCGTCGAAAAAATCAAAAGTGATGTGTTGTTAAGCGATGCCGCTGCTGTAGATCAAAAGGCAGATAAAAAAGCAGACGAAAAAACTGATAAAAAGACAGAAGAAAAAGCCAAGTAGATTATTGGCAGGTAGTACCAACGACCAGCAGCCCCTCGTATTGGGCTGCTGGTTTTTTATTGTGTGGGGTTTGTGTTTTTATGCTCCTTCGCTTTATTCCAGTAAGAGGATGAACTCCCAGTGGTCTTTGCTGACCGGCATGATCGATAGCCGATTGCCGCGCCTCACCAGCGCGAGGTCTGCCAGTCGATCTAAGCACTTTAATTCTTTCAAAGTAATGGTGCGGGACAGAGTTCTGACGTATTTAACGTCAACCATGAACCAGCGAGGATGCTCAGGGTCGCTTTTGGGATCGAAGTGCATGTCATCGGGATCGAAAGCCAAAAAATCGGGATAGCCTTCTTTGACGATTTCCATAATGCCAACTATGCCCGGCACATCGCAGTTGGAATGATAGAAGAAAACCTGATCGCCGATTTTCATATCATCCCGCATCATGTTTCTGGCTTGGTAGTTGCGTACCCCATCCCAATGCTCGGTCTGGTTAAACTTGTTGTACAGGTCGTTAATCCCGAACGTATCGGGTTCTGATTTCATTAGCCAGTAGTTCATGGGGATTTTGTTTTATCATGGTGACGTGAAGGGCGTAGCGGATAGTTGTGGTGCATCTCCCACCTGCGCCGTAATGTGCTTTCGTCCTTGAACCGGAGGTTCAAGTGGGGACATGGCCGGTAAATCAGGCTTCCCGCATGAAACGGGCATGCACACCAATACTGGTATCCGCCCCCGGGGTAAAAACAGGTTCAGGAAACACCCAGCACACTCTCGGATGCTGCAGGAGATGCAGGCCAATAGTTTAGCGTGTTTACTGATTTTCTAAAACGTTTTCTATTTTTCGAGTCATTTTCGCCAAGCATTCACTCAAGACAGGGTTGAGCATGGCCGTTTGATTCTTCAGCTGCTGTAACTCATGCGCCAGATTCAACGCTGCCATTACCGCAATTTTGTCAGCGCCGGTCACTTTGCCGGAATCTCTCATCTTGCGCATTTGAACATCCAGCTGCCCTGCCGACTGGATCAGGTCGATTTGTTCATCAGGAGCGCAGACAACTTTGTATTCCTTACCCATAATAGTCAGGGATACCGCTTGGGGTTTTTTGTTCATGATCCGTTCTCCATTGCTTTCAGGCGGGTAATCATCGCTTCGACTCGGGTTCTGGCCAGCGTGGTTTTTTCCAGCAGCTTGGCTTTTTCCCGAACCAATGAATCCTGCTTGGTTTTCAGTGAGCTGTTTTCGTTTTTTACGTTGGCATATTGCTCGATAAGCTTATCCAGCTTGTCCTCGAGGTCTTTTAATTCTAAAGATTGATTTGATTGCGTCATGTCGGTAACTGGGTTGTTGCAAGGTAGGCACGCAAAATATTGCGTCTTTACCGGGCGATTCAAGATTAACAAATATTATCCAAGTTAATGATCAATGGTAGCATAAGCGATATTTTTAGTCCGCGATAGTGAAATTATTATGTGGAATTTATGACTTACCAAATAATTAATGCAATAGTTGTACAAAGCGATGCCGAACTGTCGGCGGCACAAGCCCACGGCATGGCGACGGGCATGTTATGCGCCAATGAGCAGGCCCAAAGCGCCGCGTGGTTAACCGAGTTGTTTTTGCATGCAATACCGACAGATGATGAAGGCCGGACAACGCTGGTGCATTTGTTCGAAGATACGCAAGACTTATTTGCCAGCGATGACTTCGAATTCGACTTATTGTTGCCGGGCGATGAGGCCCTGTTGAGTGAGCAGGTTGAGGCGTTAACAGACTGGTGCAGAGGCTTTTTATTGGGCGTGGGTTTTACGCATGCCGCCTCCGATTTGTCCAGGGAAGCGACCGAAATACTCAAAGACATTGCCGAATTCACCAAGCTGGATACGGAGGCTGAAGGCGAGGAAGATGAGAGTGATTTTATGGAAATTACCGAATACATGAGATCGGCGGTTTTGTTGCTGCGTAGCGAGTTCAATGCGTAAGATAAGCTGTAAGAAATGGAACACGGATGCCACGGATTAGACGGATAACCACTGATTTAAAGCACATAACAAATTTGACGCGACTATTAGAAATCCGCGTAAATCCGTCTAAATCAGCGTCATCCGTGTTCTATGTAAGAACCTTAACCTTTACTTGATTGCAAATGAAACAAAGCGAATTTAAGAACCGCCGTAAGCAATTAATGCAGCACATCGGCATCGGCAATATTGCGCTGATAGGCAGTGCTGCAATCCGTACCCGCAACCGCGATGTGAATTATCCGTTCCGGCA
The DNA here is from genome assembly GCA_945861405.1 of Candidatus Methylobacter oryzae. Lineage (GTDB taxonomy): Bacteria > Pseudomonadota > Gammaproteobacteria > Methylococcales > Methylomonadaceae > Methylobacter_A > Methylobacter_A oryzae_A. The sequence goes on from CAMAUL010000009.1 coordinate 30,499, forward strand.
GGATAGCGATTTTTATTATCTGACCGGTTTTAATGAGCCCGATTCTCTGGCCGTTTTTATCCCCGGACGCAAGCAAGGCGAATACATCTTATTTTGCCGCGAGTTCGACGAAAAAAAGGCTTTATGGGAAGGCGCGCACGCAGGCCTAGAAGGCGCCACCACGCATTACAAGGCCGACGATTCTTTCCCGATTGACGACCTGGACGACATCTTGCCGGGCATGCTGGAAGACAAGAGCAAGGTTTATTATCCGATAGGGCGGGATTCCGATCTCGACCACAATTTATTGGTCTGGATAAACCATATCCGCGGCCAGTCCAGAAGCGGCGTTACTGCGCCGGGCGAGCTGGTTTCGCTGGAACATATTCTGCATGAGATGCGCCTGTTCAAGAGCGCTGAAGAGCTTAAATTGATGCGCCGCGCCGCAGATGTTTCCGCCAATGCCCATGTCAAAGCCATGCAAAAATGCAAGCCCGGCCTCTATGAGTACCAGATAGAAGCGGAAATTATTTATAATTTTGTTCAGGACGGACTGCGTGCCGTGGCTTACCCTTCGATAGTGGCGGGCGGAAAAAATGCCTGCGTCCTGCACTACACTGAAAATGCCGATAAATTAAAAAGCGGCGATTTACTGTTAGTTGATGCCGGAGCCGAGTGCGACCATTATGCCGCCGATATTACCCGCACGTTTCCGGTTTCCGGGCGTTTTAGCGAGCCGCAAAAACTGCTTTATCAATTGGTTTTAGATGCCCAAGCCGCGGCCATCGCCCAGATCAAACCCGGCTTGCCGTGGAATCTGGCGCACGACGCTTCGGTCGAGGTGCTGACCAAAGGTTTGGTGTCGTTGGGGCTGTTAAAAGGCCGTGTAGCCAAGCTGATCAAGGATGAAAAATACAAGCAGTTTTACATGCACCGGATCGGCCACTGGTTAGGCATGGACGTACATGATGTCGGCGACTACAAACTGGATAAAGAGTGGCGCTTGCTGGAACCCGGCATGGTGCTGACCGTAGAACCGGGCTTGTATATCCCGGCTGACTGCCTGACTGTTGACGAGCAATGGCGCGGCATAGGCATACGCATTGAAGACGATGTGCTGGTAACCGCCCTGGGGCATGAAATCTTAACCGGCGGCGTGCCCAAAACCATTGCAGAAATTGAAAGCTTAATGCAGGCGACCTGATGCAACATGATTACGACTTAGTAATTGCCGGAGGCGGCTTGGCAGGTAACTGTCTGGCGCTGGCGCTGAAAGACACCGGCTTGAAGATTGCGATAATTGAAGCCAACAGCCGCGAACAATTGCACGATTCCCCAGCCGGTGATAGGGCCTTGGCTTTAGCCGCAGGCACCGTAAAAATGCTCGAGGCGATGGGCATTTGGCAGGGCATCAGTCAGGCCGCGACAGCCATTAAAAATATCCATATTTCCGACCAAGGCCATTTCGGCAAGGTCAGGCTTTCCGCGCAACAAGAACACGTGGAAGCGCTGGGCTATGTCATCACCGCAAGGGAGATTGAAACGCATGTCGCCAAGCTGGTAACTCAAGCAGGTATCGAATTGATTTGCCCGGCCCGTCTGGTCGGTTTGATGGCCGGAAATGACACCGTCAATATCAGCCTGAAACGCGGCGACGAACCGTTAAATATTTCCGCCAAGCTGCTGGTCGGCGCGGACGGAGGCAACTCCTCGGTACGCAATCTGCTGGAAATAGCCCAGCACATCACCGAGTACGGACAGACCGCGCTGGTCACCACAATTAAAACATCCCTGCCCCATAACAATACCGCATTCGAGCGCTTTACCGCTTCCGGGCCATTGGCCTTGTTGCCGGTTGAAACCGACCATTGCGCCGTGGTCTGGACGCGCAGCAGCGAAGATGCCGATGCGTTGATGTCCGGTAGCGAGACGGATTTTTTAGCCGAACTTCAGCAGTGTTTCGGTTATAAACTGGGCGAGTTTAGTTTGGCGGCACCTCGGCGGGCGTTCCCGTTGTCGCTGATCCGCGCCGAAAAAATGATCGCAGAGCGTACCGTGATTATCGGCAATGCGGTGCATCAGTTACACCCGGTTGCGGGACAGGGATTTAATCTGGGCCTGCGCGACGTGGTGCAGCTGGCCGAAATGATCATCAAGCAGCATCAGGAAAACCAGGATATAGGCGCTGCTGATTTCTTAACGGCTTATGCCCAATCCAGACAGCAAGATCATGACCGTACTATCGGTTTTACCAACAGCGTGGTGCGGATTTTCTCCAACGACTGGCTGGCATTGGCTGCGGCCAGAAATGTCGGTCTAGCGATACTGGATCATATTCCGGCGGCAAAAACATGGCTTACCCGTCATGCGATGGGCTTAGCCGGACGCTTGCCCAGGCTAGGCAGCAGGAGATAAAACGATGCCCGAACGTTATGAAGTGATAGTCTGCGGCGGCGGCATGGTCGGCGCGGCGGCGGCTTGCGCGTTGGCGCATGGCGGCATCAAGGTTGCGCTGCTGGAGCGGTTTAACCCGACGCGGCAGTGGCCGCCGGAACCGATTGATATTCGCGTCTCCGCCCTAACCAAGGCCTCGCAAAACATACTGGAAATCTTGGGTGCTTGGCCGGGCATGGAGCAACGCGGCATTTGCCCTTACCGGGACATGCGGGTATGGGATGCTCGTGCCGATGGCGAATTGCATTTTAACTGCGCCGACACCGAGTTTAATGAGCTAGGCCATCTGGTCGAAAACAGGGTCACCGTCGCCGCTCTTTGGGATCAGCTGGACAGTTTACCCTCAGCCACTTGCATAACGCCTGCAACCGTTGTCGATATGCAGCTTAACGACAACGGCAGGCAGCTGCGTCTTGAAGATGGCCGAATCCTGGAGGCCGACGTGGTGATTGCCGCCGACGGGCGCGACTCTGCATTAAGGGCGATGGCAGGCATTAGCGTTACCGGCTGGGAGTATCATCAGGACGGTTTGGTCGCTACGGTAACTACCGAAAAAAGCCATCAATTTACCGCATGGCAACGATTTCTGGACGAAGGACCCTTGGCTTTTTTGCCGCTGAAAAACGGGCAGTGTTCAATCGTTTGGACCTTGAGTTCGGCAACGTCTAAAAGCCATCTGGCGCTTGCCGATCAAGACTTCCTGCAAGTTCTGGAGCAAGCCTCCGGCGGCATTTTAGGCAAGATGCTGGAGGTCGGCCCCCGCGCTGCATTTCCTTTGCGCTTTCAATATGCGAACAACTATATCGGCGAACGTTTCGCGCTGTGCGGAGACGCTGCTCATGCGATGCATCCTTTGGCCGGACAAGGCGTTAATGCAGGGTTGCTGGATGCCGCAGCGATTGCCGAGCTGGTCATCCAAACTCGGCAGGAAAATAGACCCTTATCCAGCTCTCGTTTCCTGCGTCGTTATGAGCGCTGGCGTAAAGGCGATAACCTGATGATGATGTCGGCTATGGATGCGCTGAACAAGACCTATGGCGTAACCTCTCAACCCTTGGTCGGCTTGCGCTCAGCAGGAATGAACCGGGTCAATAACACGCCTCTGGTCAAGGCTTATTTTAACCGCTACGCGATGGGTTTGCGGGACGATTTGCCTAAGCTGGCAAAAAGACAAATATGCTGGTAAACGCCAAGTTTCAACACTAAGTATCGGACAGGTTTGCAGTTTTTCGAATTAGAGTTTTCCCTGCGCACTGGCTTCTGGTATATTCCGCCTCTAGCGATAAGGTTTGCTTACATGGACGTAGGTAAGGAGCGTGAGCAGGAGCGGAAGCTTTGCCTACATGGACAGATATTCGCTCCTGCTTTGCTTGCGGCCGGCAGCGCTTAATTTCAAAGCAGTGAAGAAAAAATTAACTTAAATGAGGTGGAGAGCCATTATGACTGAAGGGTTGTTTATATTAACTACTATTTTTGTTGCCTATGTTGTTTATGCAATCATAGACGAACAAAAAGCATCTGCTAAATCCAAAGCGCCAGCGGCAAAGCCTGAAGCAAAGGCAGCCGCTGTGCAACAAGCCAAACCCCAAGCTACCGTTGCAAAAGCAAAACCGGCCGCAGCTAAGCCTGTTGCGGCTAAAGCTGTTGCACCTAAAGCTGTTGCGCCTAAAGCGGCGGCAACTAAAGCAGCACCTAAGCCTGTGGCAACCAAAGCAGCGGCTGCGCCTAAGGCAGCAGTTGCACCAAAGGTAGCGGCAGCTAAACCCGCAGCAACCGCAGCCAAACCGGCAGCCGCCAAAAAAGCCCCTGCTGCCTCCGCGCCAAGCGCCGGGTTAAAAGATCCGAAAACAGGTGAGGTTACTACGGCGTACAGCAATTACCGATTCACCAAGCGTTGGATAAAAGACGCATTGGTTGCAGAAGGTTTGCTGGATAAGGTTTATGCCGCTAGCGAACTGAATGCTGCGGCTGAAGCGAAAATAAAAAGAGCTATAGTACAGCTTGAAAGCATGGCTAAATATAGGGCTTAAGTACAAGTACAACATTTGAGATGTATTGAAAAGGGGGGCTGGTTCGACTGCATGGATGCAGGAGGTAGAGCACCAACAGTAGGCGCTTTAGGCGACGCAGGAGCAGTTGCCGAGGCCTCCCCTTTTTATTGAGTTTAAAAACTCTTTATATTGACCACTCGTTTTCAAAAAGGACTGGGAACCGCATGGCTTTTTGCTCTTTGTTTTTCGCCTTTTACCTTTCACCTGCTTTTTCATCCATATCAAGCTTTTTCAAGCGATAGTGTAGCGATCTGTAAGACAATCCCAGCTGTTTGGCGGCGGCCATTTTGTCCCATTTGTTTTCTTCCAGCGCAAGACTGATGGCTATCTTTTCTATTTTTCCCAGATGATCTTCCAGCGATCCCAAAGCAGGGTCAAAATCCTGAGATTTGGCAACATAATGTTCATCTGTCGGCAGATTTAAATCATCAATTTCAATGCGACTGCCGTCATACAGCGCCAAGGCTCGTTCCAGGATATTTTCAAGTTCACGGACATTGCCCGGAAACTGATACCGTTGTAATGCCGCTAATGCCGATACCGACAAGCCCGGCCTGTCCTGTTTATTGGCACCGGTCAATTTGGCTAAAATATGATCGACCAGGACGGGTATATCATCAGGCCGCTCACGCAAGGGTGGAACATGAAGATCAATCACGTTGATTCGGTAATACAAATCCTGCCTGAAACTGCCGTCCCGAACCATGTCGTTAAGGTTGCGATGAGTGGCGCTGAGCAAGCGAATATCAACCGGGATTTCCTGCTGATCCCCGACCGGACGAATTTTCTTTTCCTGGATAGCGCGCAATAATTTGACTTGCAGGGACAGCGGCAAATCGGCAACTTCATCAAGAAACAAGGTGCCGCCTTCTGCTGCCTGGAATAAGCCTTTTTTGTCGCTGAGCGCGCCGGTAAAGCTACCTTTTTTATGGCCGAAAAACTCACTTTCCATTAGCTCATGCGGAATAGCGCCGCAGTTAATCGCGACGAACTCATGGTCGCTACGGGAGCTGTGCTGATGAATCAGCCTTGCAACCAGCTCCTTGCCTGAGCCCGATTCGCCGCTGATATAAACTGGCGCTTGGCTGCGCGCGAGTTTGTCTATTTTCGCCCTAATCTCCTGCATGATTAACGATTCGCCCAACAGCGTATGGCGGGGTCGTCTTTCTTTAATAGAGCTTGTTGCATCGGAAAGTTTTAAGGCATTGTTAACGAGTAGTCTAAGCGCGGGCAGATCAACCGGTTTAGACACAAAATCGAACGCGCCCTTTTTCATCGCCAGAATGGCCGACTCCATATTGCCGTGTGCGGTAATAACGGCAACCGGTATCGGGCTGGGTAGTGTTTGTATAAAGTCAACCAGACCCAAGCCGTTGCCGTCAGGCAGTTTCATGTCGGTCAGGCAAAGATCGAATGATTTTTGCTGCAATAAGTTTTTGGCATCGGCAACATTTTCAGCGCAGCAGGTCTGGATATTCATCCGGTTAAGGGTGATTTCCAACAGCTCGCGAATATCGGGTTCGTCGTCTACAATCAATGCCAGTGGTTTATTCATAAGTCAATTAAGGTCTGATCCGCGTTCAACAAGCAAAGCCGAAAACAGCTTTGATTATTGTCGGTTAAATAATAGTTCAATTTCGCCTGATTTAATTCGGCTAATTCTTTTGAGAGATAAAGCCCCAGTCCTGTGCCGCTGGAAGAGGTGGTAAAAAAGGGTTCAAACAGCTGGCTCAGGTGTTCACGGTTGATGCCGGAACCGTTATCGATGACTTCTATGCAGGGCGCCTGTTGCAGGGCAAAAGCGCGTATGACTATTGGCCCGGTCTCCGGCTTGCCGTATTTGAGTGCATTGCGACACAGGTTGCCCAGAATTTGCCTTAAATGACCGGGATCTATAAATGCATATAAGGGTTCATCAGGATACGAAAGCTTGAATGCGTCAATATCAACGGTATGTTCAAGCGTGAAATTTTTCAGGTAATTGTCCAGCCAGGGCTTGAGATGAATCTTTTCCCGTCTTGAATCGGTTCTTCTGGAAAGCTGCAAAATATCCTCAATGATATGGTTGACGCGGACTGAGTGGATCTGGATGATTTCTGCCAAGCGCTGATCCTGAATGGATAGCAGCGGATTTTCCGAAAGTAATTGCCCTGCGTGACTGATAGCGCCTAACGGGTTGCGGATTTCGTGGGCAATGCTGGCGGTGAGTCGACCCAGCGATGCGAGTTTGCTTTGCTGCACCTGCTGGTTATAAAGGGCAACATCTTCAAGGATAATCATATAGAAAAACTCATGTCCGGTCGGCAGGGGCATGAACCGACAATGAATTTCGGATTGATTCGACAATCGCAACAGCACCAGATTCTGTTCGGGATCAGCTAGCCAGGATTGAAAAGCTTCCGTTAAATAGCTTGAAATGTCGCCTAGTTCGACCGGCAATACCGATAAATTCGCCAGCCGCAATGCAGACTCATTGGCCATCTGAATGGCTTGCTGTTTGTTGATAATAATGATGCCCGATTGCAGGTGCTGGATAATGTACGTGTTGAGATCTTCCAACTTAGTGATAGTTTGTTGCTGCTGATCGGCAAGTTGGAATATCTGCTCGCTACGTTTTGCAAGGATATATGACAGCAGGGCAATGGTAAAAAATGCAGCGCCGAGCATTCCGGAATTGGCATAAGAGGTTGAGTTAAAACTGTGCGTGTAATTGGCAACGAATTGTTCGGTTAATACGGCCAAACTGGCTAGCGCGGCAAAAAGCATAGCGCAACGGCCGCCGACTAATAACCCGCCTGCGGCGATGGATACGGCGAGCAAAGCGCCCATGCCGCTGTCAATACCGCCGGAGGCATGCATGATCAAGGTGAGGATGAGTATGTCTGTAAAAATGAGCAGCTGCGCTTGTGTGCTGTAGCTTGTGAGTCGCCAAGCTATGCAGATACCGGATAAGATTGAGAGCAGCAAGTAGCTTTGGCTACTGTAAACAAATAATTGGCTGTCGTAAGTACCGAGTAATGAAGAATCTGTGTAACTATAAAATAGCGTGACAAACAGACCGGCCAGGATGAGTCGATAGCCTAAAAAAACTTTTAGCAACAACCAGGCTTGTCGAGCCGGAATGCCGTAACCTTTGGAGAAGGGACAGGGGAAGATGGTTTCGTTGGTATTTGGCGGCATGTTTTGTTTTTAAAATGGCGTTTTGCAGGGACTTCGTTAAAATGCTCAGTAACGTCTATTAATCGTAGCATTAAGTTGTCATCTGTAGTATTAAAAATACCCGCGCCAATCAAGGAGTCATAAATGAATATTCATGAGTATCAGGCTAAACAGCTGTTTTTGCATTACGCGATACCGGTGCCTGATGGCAAGCAAGCGACAACGCCCGAAAGCGCCGAGCAGGTCGCCAAGGAACTGGGCGGTGACGGTTGGGTAGTTAAAGCCCAGGTTCATGCCGGTGGACGGGGCAAAGTCGGCGGCGTAAAGCTGGCCAAAACTCCGGCTGAAGTAGCCTTGTTTAGCAGGGAAATGCTCGGCAAACGATTGGTGACCAAACAAACCGGTGCGGAAGGTTTGCCGATTAACTCGCTGTTGATCGAAAAGACTTACCCGATCAAGCGCGAACTCTATTTGAGCATTCTGGTTGACCGGGGCACCGAACGCATTATTTTTATCGCCTCGGCAGCGGGCGGCATGGATATAGAAACCGTCGCCCACGAAACGCCCGAGCAGATTATCTCGGTGCCCGTGCATCCTGCCGCAGGTTTACAAGGCTATCAATGCCGGAAGGTCGCCTACGCGTTGGGGCTTAAAGGATCGCAGATCAAAGCACTGGGAAAAATCATGCAGGGCTTGTACGACTTGTTTCTAGCCAAGGATGCCAGCCAGATTGAGATTAATCCGCTGATAGAAACCGACAGCGGCGAGCTGATGGCGCTGGACGCCAAGATCAATTTCGACGATAACGCGGTCGAAGCGCATCCCGATATAAGGGCGATGAAAGACGCCGACCAGGAAGACGAAAAAGAAAACAAAGCCCAGCAATTCGGGCTGAATTACATCACCCTGGAAGGCAATATCGGCTGCATGGTCAACGGTGCGGGACTGGCCATGGCGACCATGGATCTGGTCAAACTCAAAGGCGGGCTACCGGCCAATTTTCTCGATGTCGGCGGCGGCACCAGCGTTGAAAAAGTCTGCGAGGCGTTCAAGCTGATCCTGTCTGATCACAGCGTCAAAGCAGTCTTGGTGAATATTTTCGGCGGCATCGTCCAGTGCGACATTATCGCGGCGGGCATTTTGGCCGCAGTCGAACAGGTTCACGTCGTCATACCGGTGGTGGTGCGCCTTGAAGGCACCAATGCCGAACAGGGCCGGGCCTTGCTGAGCAACATGGGATTGAATCTTTATGCGGCGGACGATTTGGCTCACGCGGCAGAACAAGTCGTAGCATTGGCGGAGGCCGCATGAGCATTTTAATCGACAAAAACACCAAAGTGATTTGCCAGGGCTTTACCGGCAAGCAAGGCACTTTCCATTCCCAGCAAGCGCTGGACTACGGCACCTTATTAGTCGGCGGCGTTACCCCGGAACGCGGCGGCGAAACCCATTTGGGCTTGCCGGTATTCAACACCGTGCAGGATGCAGTGGACGGCACGGGAGCCACCGCCAGCGTCATTTACGTGCCGCCTTTTTATGCCGCCGACGCGATTCTGGAAGCCGTCGACGCGGGGATTAAACTGATTGTTTGCATCACTGAAGGCATCCCAATATTGCAAATGTTGCGCGTTAAAGCGGCGATGGCCGGTACCGGCGCGCTGTTGATCGGCCCCAACTGCCCCGGAGTGATCACCCCCGGCGCATGCAAAATCGGCATCATGCCCGGCAAAATTCACCTGCCGGGATCAATCGGCATCGTGTCGCGCTCGGGCACCTTAACCTATGAATCCGTGCATCAAACCACCGCGCAAGGTCTGGGGCAAAGCACCTGCGTCGGCATCGGAGGCGATCCGATACACGGCATGAACTTCGTCGATGTACTCAGCCGTTTCCAGGCCGACGAGCAAACCAAAGGCATCGTGATGGTCGGCGAAATCGGCGGCGGCGAAGAAGAAGATGCGGCAGAATATATTAAAGCCCACGTCACCAAACCCGTGGTTGCGTATATCGCAGGGCAAACCGCGCCTCCCGGAAAACGCATGGGCCACGCCGGCGCGATAGTGACCGGCGGCAAAGGCACGGCTGAAGGCAAAGTCGCCGCACTTAAAGCAGCGGGGATTGAGGTGGTGAGTTCACCGACCGATATTGGTGTGGCGATGAAGGGATGTTTGTAGAGACGCGATTTATCGCGTCTTAATCCAGCAAATCAGCAAACATTCGTAGCTAAAGAAATGGAGCAAATATGAAAACCAAAGACCTCATAGCTGAAGCTGTGTCACTGCCCGTCGAAGAACGGGCATTAGTGGTGGATTCCTTGCTTCGAAGTTTAAATGCCCCGGAATCTGAGATCGATACGAAATGGATTGCAGTAGCAAAACACCGCTTACAGCAACTCAGGTCAGGCGAGGTAACCGCAATTTCCAGTGACGCCGTATTAAAAAAAATAGAAGCTAGATTCCAGTCGTGAACGCCTTATTTCATCCGGCTGCGGAATCTGAATTTAATGCCGCCATTGATTATTACGAAGATATTGAAAAAGGTTTGGGATATGATTTTTCACGGGAGGTCTTCTCTGCTCTTGAACGAATTATCGCTTTTCCAAAAGCATGGGTAGTCATTGAGGATGAGATTAGAAGGTCTTTGGTAAGAAGATTTCCATATGGGATTTTATATGCTGAAGAAAAAGATAAAATCTATATTGTTGCGGTTATGCACCTTCATAGAGATCCTGAGTATTGGAAGCACAGAATATAGTGATCACATTATTCCGGTAATCTCTGCCGCAATTGGTTAACAAATACCACCGACAATCTACAAAAATTACTGCTAAGAATGACCCTAAAAATAGCCCTGGCCCAAACCAACTTCCTGGTCGGCGACATCGCCGCCAATGTTGACAACATCGTTCAAGTCGCCATTCATGCCCGTGATGAATTGGGCGCGGAGTTGATCGTTTTTCCTGAACTGACTATTACCGGCTATCCGGCGGAAGACCTGTTATTGCGCGCCGATTTTATTACCGCCGCCAATAACGCGCTGTATCAACTGGCCGACCGGGTTGCCGGTATTGCGCTGGTCATCGGCTTTCCCGAACGCGATGGCGACAAGATTTACAACAGTGCGGCGGTGTTGCATCAGGGCGCGATACTGGCCTGTTATCGCAAACGGGCGCTACCCAATTACGGCGTATTTGACGAGCAGCGTTATTTTACGGCGGGCAGCCAGCCTTGCGTATTTGAATTCAACGGCACGTTTATCGGGCTGACCATTTGCGAGGATGTTTGGCGGCCGGGCATTATCGAAGATAACAAACAGGCAGGAGCGGAACTGCTGCTGACCCTTAACGCCTCGCCGTTCAACTCGGGAAAGATCCATCAACGCGAAGCCGTTATTTGCAGTCAGGTTAAAGCCACGCAGATTCCGTTGGTTTATGTCAATCAAATCGGCGGTCAGGATGAGCTGATTTTCGACGGCGCGTCTTTCGTCGTAGCCGCAAACGGAGACATCGTGTTTCGTGCGGCAGAGTTTAAAGAGCAGATCAGCGTGGTCGAGTTTGACGGCAATCAGCCGGTAAAAACTGCCTGCGCGCCGCTTTATGCTGAAATCTCCAGCGAATATCAGGCTCTGGTGCTGGGCATTAAAGATTATGTACGCAAAAACGGTTTCCAGGGTGCCATTTTGGGCTTATCCGGCGGCATCGATTCGGCGCTGGTTCTGGCTCTCGCCGTCGATGCGTTGGGCGCGGATAAAGTCGAAGCCGTGCTGTTGCCGTCGCGCTATACCCAGGACATGAGCAACGAAGATGCGGTGCTGGAAGCGGAACTGTTAGGCGTCAAACATCACACCATTCCGATAGAACCGGCCGTAAATGCGTTCACCAGCATGTTGGCCGATATTTTTGCCGGCACGGCCAAAGACGCGACCGAGGAAAACATTCAGGCGCGTTGCCGGGGCGTGGTATTAATGGCGCTGTCGAATAAGCAGGGCAAACTGCTATTAACCACCGGCAACAAGAGCGAAATGAGCGTCGGTTATGCGACCTTGTACGGCGATATGTCCGGCGGTTTTGCGCCGATCAAGGACGTGCCAAAGATGCTGGTTTACCAATTGGCGCGTTATCGCAACACGCTGTCCGAAGTCATACCGGAACGGGTTATTATTCGTCCGCCATCGGCTGAGTTAGCGCCGAACCAAATCGACCAGGATTCATTGCCTCCGTACGACGTTTTAGACCCGATTCTTGAACGTTATGTGGAACTGGATCAAACATTTGAACAAATCATTGCCGCCGGTTTCAAGGCGGAAGATGTCGCCAGAGCCATCACTCTGGTAGACAAAAATGAATATAAACGCAGGCAATCCCCGCCAGGAATTAGAATTACGGGCCGGGCGTTTGGTCGCGACCGGCGCTACCCCATTACTTCCGGCTATAAGGGCGTCCATATAAAGTAACTGGAAAAGCTTTGTAAATCATCATATACTCTTTCTTAAATAAATGTTCCATGCGCGGTCGACAGGCTATTCCGCAAATGTGACTGCTTGAAAATATATTCGTTCAAATCAACAAATTTATAATAATACAGGAGTTCAACATCAATGATAGATACAGTAAATTGCGCAGGAATGCTCCTCTCAAACAGCCCAAGGGACATCCAATGAACACTCTTTTTCGAATTCTGCTGCTTAGCCTTCTGGCAATAAGCACCCCTTCCATAGCGGCCAAAAATGTTATTAGAAATGCCGTTACTAAACAGGCTTTCTCCGCTTACACACAACTCAGCGAAACCAAACTTAACGCTGCGGTAAGCAACTCTCAAAAAGACATCCAGATTATTCAGATACGGCTCGACAGCCAAGACAAGCGTTTGGATGACCAAAGCAAATTTATAGGTTCGCAGGAATCCCGAATCAGCGATATCGGCCTTTATCTGACTGCATTTGGCTTGCTCCTCGTAACCATTCTCACATTATTGGGATTAATCATCTTTTTCACCGTTCGCGGCCGCGCCCGTGAGGAAGCTCGTATCAGCGCAGAAAAATGGTTCAACAAAAAAACCGCTGATCTGGAACAACAAATACAAATCTTTCGTGAACGCCTGTCCCAACAGGAACAGCAATTCAATACACAAGTCAAAACGCAAGCTAAACCCCTGCGCGCCGCAGTTGAAAATACTGTCGAATCAGCCGCAGAACCGACGGTAACAGAACATCAGCTACCACAAGCCAATCCTTTCAAATCACCCCCACTTACGCCGGTAAACATCACGGCAGATTGGGCGCTTAACGATATCGCCGAGAACCTGTTCGGAAAAACCGAGGCCGACACCGAAGAAGCTAAAAACAGTTTCGAGGACTGGAATAATAAGGGATGTGACCTGCTCATCCTCGCCAAAGAAGCTTGGGAAGAGACCGATCTACGGGCAGATTATCTAACCGATGCGGCAGTTTGCTTTGATGCCGCGCTGGATAATGAACTCGATGACCCTGAGCTGGGCTTGGTTCTGGGCAACCAGGCCTACACGGCAGCTTTGCAAGAACAGCCCGAAGCACAAGTACGCGCTCAATTGCACAAAGCCCTGTCACTGGGTGGAGAAGCCCTGTACAACAACATATTGAAGAGCCTGGAAATCAACCCAGTGCCTCTTGATAGCGACTTCCGTACCTTGCTGGACTCAGCCTGGGCTGAAGCCAAAAAAACCGGATGGCTGGGCTTCACCAGCATGGGTCGCAAACCGTAACAATTCATACCATCATACGTCTCCACTCCAGCTGGAGACGTATGAGTCTTTACAAGGTAACCGATTACCTTTCTCAATTCTTGTCCATTTGTAATACAATAGCCGGGTTAATTTCCGTTCGTTTCGATCCCGTAGTTTTCCAACTAGCGGATGATTAAAAAACGAAGCTATCGTTGTATGTTACTTATTGATCCTGATTCAAGATCAACAAATGGAAGCAACACCCCAGCAATTAACAGAGCAAAAAAACATTACCGTTATTTCAACTTGATATGCTCGTAAAAAGGCTGTTGGGATACGGTATTTTATAATTATAAAAGGGTCAGTTTTATGTGTTGGAGTGGTGAAGCGTCCGGTGTTTTAGCCGTCGCAGGTCTTAGTACCGCAGCTTATGTTGCAATTAAACAGGGGGAGTCGAAAGAACTCTGGATTCCGTTAACTTATTTTGCCTTAATGGAATTATTACAGGCGGCAACATACGTTTATATCGATATGTGTGACAATCCGAGCAATCAGATACTTACACTGTTAGGCTATTTGCATGTATCGTTCCAGCCGTTCTTTGTCAACATGGTCGCGATGTACTTCATCCCTGAAAGCGTCAAAATAAAAATTCGAACGACGGTCTATACCATCTGCGCTATCGGCACGATCACCATGCTGATCAAGATGTACCCTTTTGCCTGGGCGGGCTCCTGCAACATCGGCATCGAAGGTTTTTGCGGGCCGAGTGTCTGCTCCACCTCCGGCTCCTGGCATATCGCATGGCAAATGCCGTTGAACGGTTTGATGTCAGATCCTGTTGCTTGGCTATTCGGCTTTAACTGGGGCTTGCATGCGTTTACCTATATCGTGGTCGCTTTTTACCTGCCGCTTATGTACGGCTCCTGGCGGTTCGTGGGCTTCCATTATTTAATCGGTCCGTTTATTTCCGACGTGACCACCACCGATCCCAACGAATATGCCGCAGTTTGGTGCTTGTTTTCCATCGCTTTATGCGTATCGGTCATTAAATCCCCGATCAGAAAACATCTGCACGTTAAAACCTGGCCTTTTTACAAAAAGTATATTGGCGATTCGCTGTAATTTAACGTTATCAATCCCCAGGCGGGGCGGAGTTTGCAACCCCGCCCCACTTTGTTTCTTTAATGTTCCCAATCACCCCATAACCACCGCTTGCCGTTTCGCCCCCCAGTTCCCCGGCTTAGCATTAAACACCCCCGCACAACGTTCGCCGCAAAAACGGCAATTTCCCGACGCATCCAGATTCCAGTCGGACAATTCGTACCAATCGCGGCCTATCAGCAGCTTTTTGCATCTGTGGCAATAGGTGCTCTCTTCGACTTTATCATGCACATTGCCCACATAGGCATAATGCACCCCATTTTTTAAAGCGATTTTTCGCGCCTGCAATAAGGATGATAGCGGCGTAGGCGGCTTGTCGCGCATCTTCCAGTCGGGGTGAAACGCGGTAAAGTGCATTGGGACATCCGTGCCCAAATTCTCGACTACCCATTGGGTCATGGCCTCCAGTTCCGCTTCTGAATCGTTCTCGCCAGGAATAACCAGAGTGGTCAGTTCCAGCCAGACCGATGTTTCATGCTTGATGTATTTCAGCGTTTCCAGTACCGGTTCCAGATGTCCGCCGACAATTTTATGATAGAAATGTTCGGTAAAGGCCTTCAAATCGATATTGGCGGCATCCATCCATTGATAAAATTCGGCTCTGGGCTCTGCGCAAACATAGCCTGCGGATACCGACACTGATTTTATGCCCAGACTCCGGCAGGCCTTGGCGGTATCAATCGCATATTCATGAAAAACTACCGGATCGTTATAGGTATAAGCGACGCTGTGACAGCCATGATCCCGTGCCGCCTGTGCAATCTGATCGGGCGATGCCTTGCTCATCAGAGTGTCCATTTCCCGCGATTTACTGATGTCCCAATTCTGGCAAAAGTTGCAGGCCAAGTTGCAACCGGCGGTGCCGAAAGAAAATACCGAGGTGCCGGGTAAAAAATGGTTCAGCGGCTTCTTTTCGATAGGATCTATCGCAAAGCCGCTGGAACGACCGTAACTGGTCATCACGATCTGGTCGTCCAGATTTTGTCTGACGAAGCACAAACCGCGCTGGTCTTTGTGCATCTTGCAAAATCGGGGGCAAAGATCGCATTGCACGCGACCATCGTCCAGGACATGCCAGTAGCGGGTTTTTACGGTGTCTTTGGTAATAAATTCGGTCATTATTGTTCTCCTGGGTTTGCCACCAACAACAAAGTGTTTTTTGTTATCCAGCATGACTGATCGACGAAATAAAATAAACGATTTTCGTAGCCTTAAGTAATGGTACGTATAGCTGCCGGAAGGCTTTAACTCTATCATTTCCTGCCATTAAAAGGTGGCGGTCGCACCACAAAGTCATTTTAACTAATGAATGGCTTAATCACTCGGTAACAATAAATGTTACTATCTTGCGGACTGAAACACCGGAACCGCCCAAATATTTTCCCAGTAACTGCTCCATACAGTGGTACTGATTAAAGAACAGGACACATAAATGAACAGACAACCCGCCGTAGCAGGTTCTTTTTATCCTGCCAATCCAGAGCAACTCCATCTGATGGTGGATCAGTTTTTAAGTGATGCCGTAACCGATGAAAAAGCTCCCAAGGCCATCATTGTGCCTCATGCGGGCTATATTTATTCCGGCCCGATTGCCGCAACTGCCTATGCCCGGTTAATAAAAGTCCATGACCGGATAACCCGCGTGGTGCTTATCGGCCCCTCTCATCGCGTCGCTTTCAGGGGCTTGGCCGTGAGCAGGGCGGAAACTTTTACCACGCCTTTAGGTAACGTCCCTGTAGATCAGGCGGCCGTACAGACCATCGTCGAGCTGCCTTTTGTCGAATACATCGAACAGGCGCACACCTTTGAGCACAGCCTGGAAGTGCATCTGCCTTTTTTGCAGGAAGTGCTGGATAATTTCGAAATCGTACCCATCGTTGCCGGGGACGCCTCGCCGGAACAAGTCAGCCAAGTGCTTGAGGCGCTGTGGGGCGGCGATGAGACACTGATCGTGATCAGTTCCGACCTGAGCCATTACCATGATTATGCAACCGCTCAGCAGATGGACAAATCTACCAGCCATGCCATAGAACAACTGCAATATGAGCATCTGGCCTCCGAATCCGCCTGTGGCAAAGTACCGGTCAGCGGACTGCTAAAACTGGCCCGGAAAAAATCGCTGTCAGTCAAAACCATCGACTTGCGCAACTCCGGCGACACGGCAGGGGATAAAGCCAACGTGGTAGGTTACGGCGCTTATGTCATTGAATAAGGAAAACCGGCAACGCCTGCTTGAGCTGGCCAAACGCTCCATACAGCATGGTTTGCAAACAAGCCGACCGATAAAAATAGACTTGGCTGATTATCCGGCAGAATTGAGCGAGCGGCGCGCCACGTTTGTTACTTTGGAGATAAACCATCAGTTGCGCGGCTGCATCGGTATGCTGGAGGCGGCCAGGCCGCTGGCAGAAGATATTGCTGAAAATGCATATTCCGCCGCCTTTAAAGATCCGCGTTTTCCGCCGCTGGAAGCCCATGAACTGGATAAGCTGGACATACATTTGTCGATACTCACGCCCGCCGAGCCGGTGGCGTTTAGTTCCGAACAGGATTTGCTAACACAATTGCAGCCCGGTACTGACGGACTGATTTTAGAAGAAGGTCATAGGCGCGGCACTTTTTTGCCGTCGGTATGGGAATCGTTGCCGGAGCCGGAGCAATTTTTACGGCATTTAAAACAAAAAGCCGGATTAGCGCCCGACTACTGGTCAAAAACTATCCGGATTTACCGCTACCGGGCAGAGATAATAGGCTGAGAATAAACCCCTGTATCTTCATGACAGTCCCTGAGTTTTTCAGGGACTGTGTTGAATCCACGTTTAAAAATCTGCAAAACCGCTTCATACTCTGGCAATTAGCCGTCAAGATCGACAATGTGCATATAAATCTTACGGTTAAAAAGCAACGCCATTAGTAATGTGAGTTGAACAATGATATTGAAAATCCAGACTATGTTTTTCATGATGATTTCCTCATGTTGAAACTATATAAATGATGCCAGTCAATCATGACTGCTACATCCTTGTCTTAGTTATCGGCTGACATGCTAATTTTTAAAGAAAAAATATTAAGTTCTTATTACCTCGGTAAATGTCCAAAAACACTATTTTATTGATAATCACTTTTGTAACAGTGAAATCGACCTTGGTTTTATATTTTGCCGGGTCAGGTCTGTCTAAAAATAAGTCAATCTGACGTGTTTTTTAAAGCATAAAAAACGCCATCTATTTAATTATCTTATATTACAGCGCGTTATATTTTTTGATGGTGTTTTCCGCCGCTGTTTTACATGAGCGCAGGCTTAAGCCAATAGATTTTCTACTTCTTCTGCGGATGTTTGTGTTGGAAAGGGCAATTATCTGCCGGACGGCTAGTTAGGATTCCCAAGCCCAAAAAAACTACGAATCTGTTCCAGAAAGGTGTTTTGTTGCTGAGCCATCAGCTGCGCCATGGATTCGTTATCCAGTTGTTGCTGCACGTTATCGATATTGAAGCGGCGATTCGCCAACAGCTTGCTGATTTCCACAGCGAGTTCAGGGCGTTTCTCCAACACTTTTTGAAATGAATTTTTGTCCAAACGATAAGCTAATACTTCGGATTGGGCAATGACGGTGGCGCTACGGGGATCGCCGGTCATCAAGCCTCCCTCGCCCAGAAAACATCCTCCATGAATGGTATCGATCCGCCGACGTCCGCCATCCGGCAATTCCAAAAATACATCGGCAGTACCGCTGATAATGATATAAAGCCAATGCGCTATCGTACCTTGACGCAAAATGATGTCGCCTTGCGCGAATGGCGTGTAGACCAGCTGCTCGGCAATTTCGGCCAGTTCATCGTCATGCAGGGTGTTGAACAATTCCACTTGCTGCAAAGCATCCATCCGCTCTTTGAGGCGGCGTTCCTGCTTGCTTTGTTCATGTTTATCATCTTTAGCGGTCATGTGGATATGATATTGCGGATAAGGCAAACTGATTCCGGCCCGCTGCAATGCCGCATAGATTCGGCCACGCACTTGTGAATCGGTAGCATCGTCCGCCTCAATATCACTTAGCCAATAGCGCAACGCATAGCGCGATGAACTGGGGCTGAAATCCATCAGCAAGCAATTCGCCGCCGGGGTGTCGGCAACATTAGGGATATGTCCATTGCGGATAGCGTTTTGCGCAATATCGATGACCTTTCCGGCGAAATGTTCGTAACCGACATCAAAATACACCCAGCGCCGCCATTGCAACGGCTTGCCGCTACGACGCCCGATAACGGAAAACTTGCCCTTCATCAACGAGCTGTTCGGGATGATGATCGTCTCCCAGTTACGCGTTTCTATCGCCGTGTACCGCCAGCGAATGTCGGCGACGCGGCCGGTGACGTCGTCCACTTTAATCCAATCGTTAACCTTGATCGAATTGTCCAGTTGCAGGGCCAAGCCGCCCAGGATATTGCCCAAGGTGTCTTGCATCGAAAAAGCCAGCACCGCCGTCATTACCGCCGAGGTGGTCACGATGCCGGACACATCAAGCCCCGCAGCATGCAGATGTATCATCAGCCATGCACAGTATCCGGCGAGCTCGGCCAGGTCTTCAAGGATGCGTACCAGCCTAATACGGCATAGCGGCAGTATTAAACGGAACAGAAACAAGCCGAACAGCCGGATAGCCGCCATGCCGCTGGCAAAAACACTGACTTGGTGCAGTCCTTTTGCGAAAGATTTAATCTCTAATGCAGCCAACACACCGCTGAGCACAAGACCGCAAAGTGAGACCATAAAAAACAGCAAAGTGGCGGCAATGGTCTTACGGTCTTGAGGACGCCAGCGCCATAGCGATGCGGCAATAATCAGTGCGAGGATAAGCAGCAAGCCGAATTGGCTATGATGCTGTGCAAAAATACGCAAGTCGTTCCAAAAGAATTCGGATAGGGGCATTGGGAGGCCTTATGGGTTAATCAAATAGCTATGCAACGCCAAGCGGGCACCGCCTTAATTGGTTATGGTTATACGCATCATGCACCAAAATTCGGTACCTTTGCTCCCTCTCCTGCTGGAGAGGGTTGGGGTGAGGAGGTTTTAAAAGCCAAACTATGAAGTGCAAACAGAATAGCGCATTTACTCATCTTCTTGTTGCTCTATCTTATCCAGCCTAGCTTCCATTTCGGCATCGTCTGGCATTTGGTAATCGCTGTCAGGCTTGGGCACAAAAAACCTTGAACATAACAAGCCCAGCTCGAACAGCATCCACATCGGCACCGCCAATAAGGTTTGCGATATGGCATCGGGGGGGGTTAAAACGGCGCCTACGATAAACGCGCCGACGATCACGTAAGGGCGTTTATCGACAAGACCTTCGGGGGTTACCAGTCCGGTCCAGACCAATACGATGGTGAATATCGGCACTTCAAAGCAAACGCCGAACGCAAAAAACAGGGCCAGGACAAAATCGAGATACTTGGCTATATCGGTCATGACCGCCACGCCCTCGGGTGCGGCGGCTGTCAAAAAACCGAACACCAGCGGAAAAACCACGAAATAGGCAAAGGCCACGCCCATATAAAACAACAGGGTGCTGGCAACCAGCAACGGCAAAATCATGCGTCGCTCACGCTTGTACAAGCCGGGAGCCACAAACGCCCAGAACTGGTAAAGAATAAAGGGGACGGAAATAAAAGCCGAGACGATCAGCGCCAGTTTAAACGGCGTGAAAAACGGGGAGGCCACATCAATAGCAATCATCGTGCTATTTTTCGGCATGTGTTGCATCAAAGGCCCGGCCAGCAGGCTGTAGATTTCATTGGCGTAGGAAGCCAGTCCTAAAAATACGACTAAGACGCACAAAACAATACGCAACAGCCGGTTGCGCAATTCAATCAGATGGCTGATAAAGGGCTGTTCACCACCCCCGTCAAATTTACTTGGGTTCATGCGGTTCGGCGCTGTCAGGCGGCGGGACTAGCGGGGATTTGAGCGCGTCGGTGGTTTCGTCGAGTATTTGTTGGAAATTTTGCAGGTCGGACTGCTCTTTAAAAATCTGGCGCATTTCTTCGGCTTGCAGTTCCAGCTTGATTTCTTCTTTGACTGACGCGACCATGCTGCGCGTTTTGCCCAGCCAGAACCCTGCAAGCCTAGCCACTTTGGGCAATCTTTCCGGGCCTATCACCAATAAGCTGACCAGACCGATCAGGAGAAGTTCCGAGAATCCTACATCGAACATCGGTGTTAATCTTTATCGGTTTTGGAAGTGACTTCGCCTTCGATGGCTTCGCCCTTGTCGGCGGCAGGTTTGTTTTCTTCCCCTTCTTTGATGGCGGTACGGAAGCCTTTGATGGCTCCGCCCAAATCGGCGCCGATATTGCGCAGGCGCTTGGTGCCGAACACAACGATAACGATCGCTAATACGACTAATAAGTGAGTAACGCTAAGACCCATTTCTAACTCCTATGAGACCTTGCCGGGCAAAGTCTTTACTTGTTACGTTGCGCCTTTTCTTCCAGACCGGACAAGCCGAAACGACGTTGCAGTTCCTGCAATACATCATCCGGCCCCAGTCCTTGGTCGGCCAGCAACACCATGCAATGAAACCACAAATCGGCAGTTTCATAAATAATCTGTTTTTTATCGCCGCCTTTGGCGGCGATAACGGTTTCGGTCGCTTCTTCGCCGATTTTTTTCAGTATGCTGTCCAGCCCTTTTGCATACAGGCTGGCGACATAGGATTTATCGGCAGGTTCCAGTTTACGCTGTTCCAGAATTTGCGCCAATTGTTGCAATATATCGCTCATGATTTGTAACTACTCAGATTAGAAAAATGGAACGCTGATGACGCAGATAGTTAAGATCAAGTAAGATTTTTTAAATTATCTGTGTCCATCATATTTATCAGCGTCATCTGCGTTCCATTGTATTTGATAGCTGAGTCCTTACTCTTATTTTTTATAGATAGTTTCGGGATCTTTCAAAACCGGCTGGACGGTTTGCCATTGCCCGTCAATCAGGCTGCGGTAAAAACAGCTTTCACGGCCGGTATGGCAGGCAATGCCGCCTTCCTGTTCAATTTTAAGCAGGATTACGTCTTCATCGCAATCCAAAAATAAACCGATCACTTTCTGCCGGTTCCCGGATTCCTCGCCTTTGCGCCACAATTTTTGGCGCGACCTCGACCAGTAAACCGCATAACCTTCGGCGACCGTTAACGCCAATGACTCGCGATTCATCCAGGCGAACATCAACACGGTTCCGGTGTCTGCCTGTTGTGCGATAACCGGCACCAAGCCGTCCTCAGTCCAGCGTATCTCATCCAGCCACGATGCACTCACAGCCGCACCTCGATGCCGCGTGCAGCCATGTGCCGTTTGGCTTGTTCAATAGTGTATTCGGCAAAATGGAAAATACTGGCGGCCAACACCGCATCGGCCTTGCCTTCAATAACGCCATCGGCCAGATGATCGAGGTTGCCAACGCCGCCGGATGCGATTACCGGCACCGTTACCGCCTCACTGATGGCGCGGGTCAAAGGCAAATCGAAACCTTCGCGGGTGCCGTCCCTGTCCATGCTGGTCAACAGGATTTCCCCGGCACCGTAAGCGACCATTTTTTTTGCCCAGGCTATCGCATCAATGCCAGTCGGTTTGCGCCCGCCGTGGGTGAAAATTTCCCATCGACTTTCTTCGCCGGGCTGACTAACTTTTTTAGCGTCTATAGCCACGACTATGCATTGCGAGCCGAAACGCTCCGCCGCCTCACGCACAAAATCCGGGTTAAACACTGCGGCGCTGTTAATGCCGACTTTATCGGCACCGGCATTCAGCATACGGCGAATATCGTCCAAGGTTCTGATGCCGCCGCCGACCGTCAGCGGAATAAAAACCTCGCTGGCGACTTGCTCAACAACATGAACAATAGTGTCCCGATTGTCATGGGTGGCGGTGATGTCCAAAAAAGTGATTTCATCTGCGCCTTCGCGGTCATAACGTCTGGCGATTTCTACGGGGTCTCCGGCATCGCGAATATCGACAAATTTTACGCCTTTGACCACGCGGCCATTATCGACATCCAGGCAGGGAATAATGCGTTTGGCTAAGCTCATGGTTATTCAAATGATTCCGCTAATTTTTCGGCTTCTGCAAAATCCAGCGTGCCTTCATAAATCGCCCGGCCAGTGATCGCGCCCATAATGCCTTCGTGAGCGACAGCGCCCAAGGCCCTGATGTCGTCCATATTGGTAATGCCGCCGGACGCGATAACCGGAATCCGAATCGCACGCGCCAGTTTTGCGGTCGCCTCGACATTGACCCCGGACATCATGCCGTCCCTGGAAATATCGGTATAGATAATGGCCTCGACGCCGTCTTCCTCAAAATGCTGGGCCATGTCAATCACATCATGTTTGGATAGTTTCGACCAGCCGTCAATAGCTACTTTGCCGTCTTTTGCATCCAGTCCGATAATGATGTGGCGTGGATATTCCAACGCCATATCCCGTACAAAATGCGGCTCATTTACCGCCTTGGTGCCGATAATAACGTACTCCACACCGGCATTCAGATAAGCCTGGATAGTATCTTCATCGCGAATGCCGCCGCCTATCTGCACCGGCACATTGGGGTAAGCTTCGACGATGGCATGAATCACGTCGGCATTTCTGGGTCTTCCGGCGAATGCGCCATCCAGGTCGACCAGATGAATTCTTCTCGCACCGGCGGCAACCCACTTGCCAGCTACGGCGACCGGGTCATCTGAAAAAACCGTATTGTCATCCATGCGTCCTTGACGCAAACGAACACACTTCCCTTCTTTTAAATCGATTGCAGGTATTAATAACATAAACAGTGAATCCTCAATAACGTGTAATCAGAAGTAGGGCGACCAGCCGGTCGCCCCTACAAAACGCGTCCATCCCAATGCAAAAAATTCTTTAGCAGCTGTAAACCGACTGCCTGACTTTTTTCGGGGTGGAATTGTACGGCAAACACATTGTCTTGCGCCAAAGCACAGGTAAATGCCTCCGGGTATTGCGTGGTCGCCGCCATTACCGCCGCATCATCGGGCTGCGCGTAATAACTGTGCACAAAATAAAAGCGGCTGTCTTGGGGAATGTTTTCCCATAGCGGATGCGGGTGGAGCTGATGAACCTGATTCCAGCCCATGTGCGGAATTTTCAGCACATTGTCATCATCACCTGTTAACGCTTCAGGAAAATGCAAAACGTGTCCGGCAAAAACATCTAAGCATGGGGTGCCGCCATTTTCTTCGCTGTCGGTCAATAAGGCTTGCATGCCTAGGCAGATTCCCAACAAAGGCTTGCTTTCGGCAACCTGTTGAATAACGGCAGACAAGCCCGATTGATTAAGCGCCTGCATGCAGTCCCGTATTGCGCCAACGCCGGGGAAAACCACCCGGTCAGCGCGAAGGATGGCATCAGCATCGGACACGCAAACCACATCAACGTCAGGCGCTGCATGTTGCAACGCCTTGACGATTGAATGCAGATTACCCATTCCGTAATCGATTACAGCGACAGAGGACATATGAAATACAGATTAAAGGTAAAAGGTAAAAGACTAAAGACTGCCTTTGGTTGATGGCATGATACCCGCCATACGCGAGTCTGCGGTAATCGCCATGCGTATGGCTCGACCCATGGCTTTAAAAATGGTTTCGGCGACATGATGGGCATTGGCGCCCTTCAAGCTATCGATATGCAACGTCACCCCGGCATGATTGACGAAGCCCTGGAAGAACTCGCGGAACAAATCGACATCAAAACTGCCGATCACCGCTTTCGGATATTCGACCTGATAAAACAAACCGGGGCGACCGGAAAAATCGATCACGACCCGCGACAAGGCTTCGTCCAAAGGCACATAGGCATGCCCGTAACGGTAAATGCCTTTTTTGTCAGCCGTGGCTTTGGCAAACGCCTGGCCTAGGGTAATGCCGATGTCTTCTACGGTGTGGTGGTCGTCAATATCCAAATCGCCTTTGGCGACAATGTCCATGTCAATCAAACCATGCCGGGCAATCTGATCGAGCATGTGTTCAAGAAAAGGCACGCCGGTAGAAAACGAGGTTTTACCCGATCCATCCAGGTTGATTTTGATTTTGATTTGAGTTTCAAGCGTATTTCGCTCTACTTCCGCAGTACGTTGATCCATGTTGGTATTATTTATATGGTTAATTAATAATATTTTACTATGACAAGCAAGATTTTGCAGTGTTTGTTATTCATTGTAGACCATAGCCATAAGCTGTTTAAAAAATATAGGCGGTTAATAGGTCGCAGAGCTTACCCACACAATGCCGGGGGACTCGTCAATGTAATTTTAAGCGTACGCTAAGTTCAGCTTTAACCGGCTTTTTTTAGGCTTATTTTCTGGGACAATAGTCATGTCGCCAAAACAGGAGACGGATCTTAAGAAATCTCAATAGGACGTTGCTAAGCATGGATCGCAATGCCAACCAAGCAGGCGATTTTTAGCCCCAGCATTTCCCCATGCTTTGGGGCTTTTTTTATAGCAGCAAGACGCGTTCACAATGAAAAAACACACACTTTAAAAAGTGTGCCGCACAAAATTCCGTCGCTGCAACTGCCCGATACAAGCAAGCCAGTCGAGCGTTTTTTTTATAATGTGCTACCCTTAGAAAGATTGAATCACCTTGTTAATTTTAAACATTGTTCCCAATTCCGCCTACCGTGATTAATAGCGATCAGATCGATAACGTATGGCCGTTTTTCATATTCTCATCGCTGATGATAAGCGGCAATAATTCTCCAAGGAGTAAGCAGTGAACGATGCGTCACCCCTAGCCGCCGATGTGCTGACATTTAAGTTGAACGATGACGGCAAGCTGCTTGCCACCGTTGAAGCTTGTGAAAGAAAGCCGTCACTGGACGCGGCAATGATCAAAGAAATGCTGGCCGAGCAAGGTCTATCCGAGCTGTTTTTGTATGAAAATGCACTGTCAAATCTGCTAAAACAGTACAACAATCCTAACGAGGGTTTTGAGCTGGAAATTGGTGAGCGTCGGGATGGCATCTGTACATTCAAAATTGATGACGACAAAATGACCGCCAAGCTTACTTTAATCCCTCCCTACGGCGGCGCTCCCGTTGCTCTGCTTCAAGTCCAGCTGGCCTTGCAGGAAAAAGGCGTGACCAGCGGCATCTTGCTAGATGAAATCAAGGCGGCCTTAAAGGAAGGCTACGCCACAGAGCGGATCATCGCCCAAGGGCTACGTCCTGTGCCGGGCGCTGCCGCGCAGTTTCAAAGTCTGGTGCCGGAAATAAGAGCGCGAAAACCTCAGGTAGACGAGCGAGGCATCGCTAATTACCGCGATCTTGGGCAGCTTATTGTTGTAAAGCAAGGCGATTTGCTGATGCGGCGCATCCCGCCTACCGAAGGCAAAAAGGGGCAGGACGTTACCGGGCAAATATTGACGCCTCAATCAGGACAAGATATCCCGTTTTCATCGGGGCTACTGGGTACAGAGCTTGATCCGAATGACAACAGTCGGCTGCTGGCTACGATCACCGGACAACCCAAGCTGGTTCCTAATGGCGTCGTGGTGGAACCCACCATTAACCTGTCGAGGGTGGATCTTTCAACCGGCAACACGAGCTTCGATGGCACCATCAATATCAAAGGCGATGTCAAGGACGGGATGAAAATTTATGCGTCGGGAGACGTGTTCGTGGGAGGAACCGTCGAAGCAGCAGAAATTGAAGCGGGAGGAAATATCGTTATCAAGGGCGGTGTAATTGGTCACAGTGATTCAAATGAAGCGCCCACCTTTAGCGCGAAAATTATCAGCAAAGGTTCGATAAGTGCTCACTTTGCTGAAAATGCCTGCATGGAAGCGGGCGTAGACATCATTATTGAAGAATTTTCCATGCATAACCATTTGACGGCACTTAATCGGATATTAGTCGGCAAATCCGGCAGCAAAAAAGGTCGTATCATCGGCGGCATTACCTGCGCATCATCTCTAGTCAAAGCAGCCATAATGGGTTCGAATTCCGGCGCTATAACCAAGATCAGGGCCGGCTTTAATCCCCACCTTCAGGCGCAGTTTGATACGCTTAAACTTGAGATTGATGCGAATGAAAAGGAACTGGAAGATATCAAGAAGATTATCACCTTTGTTTTGGCGCATCCCGAAAAAAATAAAAATAATCTGTTAAACAAAGCTCTCCAGACAAGGGAAAAACTCGAAACCGACTGCACCCAGCTTCACGCCGAACGAACGCATCTTTTATCGGAAATGACGCTTCCCGAAAACGTCCAGGTTATTGTGGAAGACTCCGTTCATTGCGGGGTAGAAATCCAGATTGGAAATGCTGTTTGGAAAAATAACGAAGAGCGGGGCAAAGGTGTTTTTCAAATTGTCGAGGGCGAGATTAATTTTGGAAACATTATGTTGAGTGTCAGCGGATCATAAATGAGATAAGAGGTATTATCTGTTGGCTTTGGTATTGATAAAGCATCCGTTCTTCAACAATCGCCCCATGTGTCGCCTCATGTATTGCCTAAAGCACAGCTCCCATCTTCTGCAATAGCTATCCTTGCCTACAGGGATAGTAACGGTTCATTCCCGCTATGATAAAATCCCCCGCACCAAAACACTTAAGAGGAAATACCATGAAATTTAATCCCTGTATTGATAAATGCACCTACGAAGGAACTCATTGCGAAGGCTGCGGACGAGCGCACACAGAAATAGCGGAAACCAAAAAGTTAGTCATGGCGTTAGTCAATTTTGCCCAAGAGCAGGAATATGAAAATGCCGAGGATTTTGTAAACGCTGTCGGGCAGAGCGTCCTTAAAAAATTAAAAAAAGCCGCTGCTGAAAAATGATGCCACTTGACTTAAATCCTCATGACATAGTCGGCTATCTAGCCGCGACACTGACGACCGCCTCATTCGTACCCCAAGCTATCTTGACGATAAAAACCAGGGACACCGAATCCCTTTCCTTAGGGATGTACAGCACCTTCACCTTGGGCGTGTTGTGTTGGCTTCTTTACGGCATTCATCTCGGCGACAAGGCGATTATATTTTCAAACGCAATAACGCTGCTGCTGGCCTTATTGATACTAAGCTTCAAGCTCTACAATTTGATCCACAACAAGAAAGCATAAGTAATTTAAGCCTGCTGGAGAATCTCCAGTGCATTGCCGTCCGGATCGCGGCAAAACAGCGCTTGTCGCCCGGATTTGCTCAAGGTATAGCCTATACCATTTTGATCCAGCACGGCTTTAACCGGCGCTAGCTCCGGCACGCTCAAGGCTATGTGCCGGTCGCGCCCGCCATGTTCGGGACGACCGGTTGTAGGATCGGGGTTGTCCAGTTCCAGTAAATGAATCTGCTGCGAGCCCAGCTGCAACCACGCGCCGGGAAAGCCCAGGTCGGGTCTGTCAGTCTGCTGCATGCCGAGAATACCGCTATAAAATTTCAGCGAAACAGCGGTATCGGCAACAACGAGGCTGGCATGATGCACAGTGAAATTAAAGTTCGGCATCGTGTTACAAACCTTTAACTTTTTCCAAGACGCCCTGGGCATGACCCTCAGGCGTAACGCCGTAAGCCACGTCAACCAATAGTCCTTGCTTGTCGATAATGAACGTGGAGCGAAGTATCGCCATGCTTTTTACGCCGTTCTTTTCCCGTTCCTGCCATACGCCATAGCTCTCGCAGAGCTTACCATCGACATCGGCCAATAAATCCACTTTCAGGCCGAATTTGCTGATAAACGCGGCATGGCTGACGCAAGTATCCTTGCTGACCCCGATAACCACGGTATCGGCCTTGGCAAATTCATCGGCAAGCTGGGTAAACTGGTTCGCTTCGATGGTGCAGCCAGGGGTGTCGTCTTTGGGGTAAAAATACAAAACAACATTCTTTTTGCCCAGGTAATCGGACAAACTGACCGGTTCATTGAATTGATTTTTTGAGCTAAGCAGTGGGGCTTGTTGGTGTTTTTCTAACATGGGAATCTCCTTGAGAGCTCGCGGATAGTTAAAACCAGAACCCGCAGTGTAAGCGCATCATGGTTTCGCTGCAAGCCGCCAATAATGTCTAGGTGATTGTGCGTAGCCTAAGAAACAGGGCGATTAAAAGTCCTTCGTGGTGATAATCTTTCCTGATTAGCCAGATGCCTCAGCTAGCCAATTAAGCAATCTTGTAACTACTCAGCGAAAAAAGAAATAGAACACGGATGACACTGATTAAACGGATAATCGCTGATTAAAAGCACAGCATAGTTTAAAAAATCCGTGTAAATCCGTCCTATCTGTGTCATCCGTGTTCTATTAATCGTAGATAGCATTCGCTGAATAGTTACGTAATCTTTTAATTAAAAGTCAGATTACGCCTTATTCTCGCCGCCGAAAAACTCCAGCAAACGCGGCAGGAAGTTTGCCAGTTCCAGCGACATAATCGAAAAATCCACGTCGAACTGCTCGGCTTCCGATTCGGTATCAATATCAGACACCTGATCCTGGATCAAATCCAGAAACTTAAGACGTTTAACAGCCAAATTTTCATCGATAATGAAAGACAAACGGTTGGCCCAATTGACCGCCAGCTTGATGACTTCCTTGCCGGTATCCAGATGGTTTTTGATTTCCGGCAGGCTCAGGTCATGGCGCTTGCAACGGATAATGCCGCCTTCCTCTTCCGGCGAACGCAACTCGCATTCGTCCTCGATAGTGATGTCGTCCGGCGCTTGATTGTTGACCAGCCATTCGGTCATGACTTTGACCGGTTTTTCGATAGTATTGAGCGGCACAGCCGGCAGCGATCCCAAACATTTGCGCAAACTGCTCAGCAAATCTTCGGCTTTTTTCGCGGACGCCGCATCGACGATCAGCCAGCCGCCTTTAGGGTCGATATAGGCGTAAGTCTTGTTCGAGAAGGTAAACGCTCTGGGCAATAACTCAAAGATCAGCTCGTCCTTGATCGCGCTGCGTTCTTTTTTGGATAGCTTGCGGCCTTGCTGCTCCTCGGTTTCGAGGATCTTTTCCTGCATCATTTCATTGACGACAGACGCAGGCAGCACACGTTCCTCTTTCTTGCCGCAGACCATCAAAAAGCCGTTTGCGCTATGCACCAGTTGTTCGGACGACTTGCCCACCGGCGAAGTCCAGCCGAAAGTAAACTCCTCATGACTGCCGCAAGGGCGAAACGCCATTTGCTCAAGTTTTGATTCCAGCTCTGCCGGAGTCAATGCGAATTCTTCAGTAAGACGGAAAATGCTCAGATTTTTAAACCACATGTGCAACGGAACCCTTGTAAATAAAATGACTGGGTATTATCGCAAATTTGGCGAGGTAAAAATGGATTTTGTCACTGTGTCGGTTGATGTGGGGAGATTTAACCTTTCTGTATGAAGGGGTCTAAATCTATGGAGACTAAATTAACGACACCACCCCATTGATTGTTGTGGATAATTGCGGAATCTAGCGTTTAGGTTTATTATCATCGTCCATTGTGAGTGGATACTATGCTTAAATTTCTTGTACCTCTTTTCTTTGCTAAATATTCGATCATTAACCATGGATAAGTCTTATGAACACTACAATAAAAAAAAGCTTAATGCACATATTGTTGCCGTTAACCATATCGCTTGTTCTTGAGACTATTATTGATCATACTCCAAAGACAGGAGTGCAAGAGGCGACTCTTACTGTATTTCTTTTGCCTCACCTCCATCTATTAAAAGAATTTTGCTTCTATTCTGGCCTCATAGGTGTCGCTCTTTTGATGATTGAGCATTTACTAAAAGAAGGACCAATTTTCGATGAATTAGAAAAAGTTTTAAGGAATGTAATTCCATTAGCTAATAGCTCAAAATATGATAATCACGCAAATGCTTCCTTGCTATACGAGCAATTACTTAAAGAGAATATAAAACTTAAATGGCTTTCAACAGATTTGTCGACTGATAAAAACGATGAATTACAAAAAGCAAAAAATGAGTTGGCGAGTGGAAATGTGAGCGACGCCATACAACGACTTGACACATTGTCAAAAGTGCATCCAGAATATAAATCTGATTTACTTACAGCGCTTATTGCTTCAACGGAGCTAAAAGATTGGGAACGTGCCGAGACCTTACTCGAAGAACACGGAAAACCAATCGACTATACAAGATTAGCTTATAAGCGATGGGCTAATGGAAATATGGAAAAAGCTGCATTACTGGCACAAAAAGCTTATGACTCTGCTTTAGCGCTCCCGAAAACCAATCCGACAACTAAGACAGTATTTGCGAAAACTCAAAATAACTTGGCATATTTTAGCGCTGACATACACTACAACGATAAGAGCCTTAAAGATAAGGCAGCCGAAATCATCAGGCTAGCAGAAGACGGGGCAATACTTGCAAAAGAGTTGGAAGGAGAGGAAAGCAAACTATATGCACAGCATCTTGACACGCGTGGATATACAAAAATAGTCTTTGGAAAAGATAAAAAGGATGTGTACGATGGAATTGCTGATTGTGAATTAGCAAGAAAGAGAGGGACAGACGAGGCTTTCTACTTAAAACATACTTCGCGTGCACTAGAGCGACTAAAAGTCTTATAATTTTCGCAGTTTGTTTGGGGAGCTAAATCCCCAAACAAACTTTCTCAAACAAAAGCCTTATTACATCCCCGGACCAACAAAAATCACAGGCGTACTAGCATTTATATTGTTAATAACGTTTTTCATTTTCAAACCTCTAATTATTTTCTGATT
The DNA here is from genome assembly GCA_945861405.1 of Candidatus Methylobacter oryzae. GTDB lineage: Bacteria > Pseudomonadota > Gammaproteobacteria > Methylococcales > Methylomonadaceae > Methylobacter_A > Methylobacter_A oryzae_A. The sequence goes on from CAMAUL010000009.1 coordinate 61,739, forward strand.
CTTCTTATTATTTTCTGATTCTTTGCCAGACGTATAGTCTAACATTGAATTTGACTATAGCCATAATCAATCAATTTTACAAGTGACAAATTGCCGCATCCTTATTGTTTTTCGGATAGTGTCAAAATCCAACATTCCACTTGTTGTACATATTTTCATGATTTACTGAGCATTGCAATTGGTATAAATACCTAAGGCCTGTAGGCCAATGGGATCGGTCTGGGCGACAAGATTCCGCCCATCAACCCGACGCCTATTTTTTAGCCTCCTGCATCGTCAGCAACGCCTGTTTTTTCTTTTTCGCCCGCTCCGCTTTTTCCGCCTCTTCTTTTTCCTTACGCAAACAACGCGCATCGTAGCGCCGTTTTGCCTGTGCGGATTTTTGCGCCCGACTCTGTTCGGCATTGCCGACCGGCGCGGGTTGCATGACGATGCAATCGACCGGGCACGGCGCTATGCACAATTCGCAGCCGGTGCATTCCTGGGCGATAACCGTGTGCATGAATTTTGCCGCGCCCACTATCGCATCGACCGGACAGGCGGCGATGCATTTAACGCAACCGATGCAGTCTTGCTCAATGATAAACGCGACGCTGGCAGGTTTGTGCAGGCCGAATTTGGTATTCAGCGGCTTGGCGGGGATGCCTAATAAATCGGCTAGGTCGCGGATGCCTTCGTCACCGCCCGGCGGGCATTGGTTGATGTCCGCCGCGCCCGAGGCAATGGCCTCGGCGTAAGGGCGGCAACCTGGGAAGCTGCATTGGCCGCATTGGGTTTGCGGCAGCAAGGCGTTTATTTGGTCGGTTAGGGTCGGGGATTCAAGCATGGGAATCTACGCAAGCCCCATTGCCGTCATTCCGGCAGGGATTGCCGGAATCCACGACTGCATGGATGCAGGAGGTAGAGCAATGCATGGAGCAATTGCCGAGCGCACAGGGATGTGAACAATAAATAAAAAAAGGTTTCATGCGACTAAAAATGATTATCGATCCCTGGGCACTTGCCATCCATGGCTACTGGATCCCGGCAATCCATGCCGGGATGACGTGCTTTAAAATACACTTGTGTATAAGGATGTCCACCGGAGCGGGGGAACAATAACGAGGTTACTTAACCCGCATCCCCGGTTGTGCGCCCTCGTCCGGGCTCAAAACCCAAATATCCTTGCCGCCGGGGCCTGCGGCCAGCACCATGCCATCGGACAAGCCGAAACGCATTTTCCTCGGCGCAAGGTTGGCGATGACCAAGGTCAATTTGCCTTCCAGGTCTTCCGGGCTGTAGGCGGATTTAATCCCGGCAAAGATGTTGCGGGTTTCATCGCCGATATCCACGGTCAGCTGTAACAACTTGTCCG
>CAMAUL010000010.1 GCA_945861405.1 Candidatus Methylobacter oryzae
CTCAGCCAGTCCAGATCGTAGTCGATCAGCGTCCAGTCAGGATTTTTGATCGCATTGACGATGTCGCTTTTTAATCCCAGGGCGTTCAGTGCGGAAGACGATTCTGCAAACAACTGTGCCGGGGTATGGCTTTCAAGCAGGCGGAGAAATGTCCTGCAACCGACTCCTGGCGTGCGCAATAGCGCAAGCCAGTATTTTATGTCCGGCTCGGTTTGATGGGTGCTAGTGTTCAGGGGGTTTTAACTTTGTCTAAAACATGCAGCGCTTGGGTCGCTTTCATGACCAGGGCGTAACTGACGCGCTCGAACGGGCGGAAAACCATCAGGGTTCCTGCTACTTCATCGGGCAGGTTAACCCTATCGTTTTTAACCGGGCTGTATTCATCTTTGACGATGTCGCCGCGCTGATAGATGTCCAGCTCGTGTCCGGTTAAGATACCATCGGCAGTACCTTTGTCTATTACGACCACGTTGTAGCGGCCGATTTGGGAAACGCCGCCAAGTACGCTGATAATGTTGCCTTTGATGCTTTGTTCAGGCGGACGTGGGAAAAAATTTAACGCAATATCCTGCTCGGCATTAGTCATAATCCGGTCGCCGATACGAATTTCACGGTCTGACTTGGTGATGACGAGCGTTGCCGGGTCGCCGGGTTGTTGCAGCGAGGCATCGGCAATGTATTGCGCCTCATAACCCAGCGTTTCGCCGCTATCAGGGCTGATATAGGCGCTTCCCGGTCGGTAAATTGTATAGGTCTGACTTTTCGGTTCGGTTATCGAGCGCACATAAACGCGGTCGCCGGTGCCGACAATGATATGTTCACCGGCAAAGTCGACGACATAAGGCGCATTGCTGAGTTCATTTTCATCCACCACTTTGGGCGATGACAGGAAGCTTGTTATGGTTTCGATAGGTATTAACCTGATCGCCTGTTTCAGCTCGGTTTCCCGGATACAAGGCAGTAACTTGCCTTCTTCGGAGACGGCAAAGTCTTTGCGTCCGTGTTTAAAGTCTTGTTCCTTAAGCACGCAGGGCGTATTGGGGGCGGCGACCTGGGGCTGGGGTGCATCGCTACGGGAAAGATTCAGCTGCGGTTTGCCGTTGACCATCGAAAAGTAAAGCGTATCGCCGGGATAAATCAGATGCGGATTTTTGATTTGGGTATTGTGACTCCATAACTCAGGCCATTGCCAAGGGTGCTTAAGGAACTTGCCGGATATGTCCCATAATGTGTCGCTTTTGACGACGGTATATTGATCGGGGTGGGACGGGTTTAGTTGTATGTCATCCGCCCATGCGCTGGCGCTGATGAGGAGGGAAACTATCAATCCGGTGAGTGTTCGAAAAGCCATGTTTGGGTTCCTGTCGGGTCTTTTTGTGCGATCTGAATTCAAAGTTTAGATGAAATCAGATAGAATTCCAGTATTCAGGCGAGATCCCGGAATGAACATGTTCATATCTTGGAGATCGCCTTAACTATTATAGTGGAGAGTTTGTTGAGTATTCTATCTATTCTCGAGTTTCCGGATGAACGGTTGCGTAAGAAGGCGACAATCGTAAAAACGGTCGATGATAAAGTCAAAAAATTGGTTGATGATATGCTTGAAACCATGTACGAATCGCATGGCGTAGGACTGGCCGCAACACAGGTCAATGTGCATCAGCGGGTTGTCGTCATCGATGTCAGCGAGGAAAAGGACGCCCCGTTATGTTTGATCAATCCTGTGATCATCGAAAAGGATGGCATTAAGGAGTCAGAAGAAGGCTGTCTTTCGGTGCCCGGTTTTTTTGAAAAAGTGGAGCGGGCCGAGCATGTCATCGTCAGGGCGCTGAACAGGGAGGGCGAGTCGTTTGAATTAAGCGCCAGGGATTTGCTGGGCGTGTGCGTTCAGCACGAACTGGATCACTTGGACGGAAAGCTGTTCGTCGATTATATTTCACCGCTCAAACGGCAGCGGATTAAGAAGAAATTGGAAAAAGCACACAAAATGGAAACAAGTTGAGCATGAAAATCATTTTTGCCGGAACCCCTGAGTTTGCCGTGCCTTGTTTGCAGATGTTGCTGGATTCGGGACACGAGATTTGCGCCGTTTATACCCAGCCCGACCGTCCGGCCGGCAGGGGGCGCAAGCTGCATCCCAGTCCGGTCAAGGAGCTGGCTTTATCAGCCGGAATCCCCGTTTTTCAGCCGCTTACGATGAAAACCGATGAGGACTTGCAGCAGATCAGTTCTTTTAATGCCGATTTGATGGTGGTGGTCGCATACGGCATGATTTTAACCCAGACCGTATTGGATGTGCCCAAACTGGGCTGCATCAATGTGCATGCGTCATTGTTGCCGCGTTGGCGGGGAGCTGCGCCGATTCAGCGGTCATTGATGGCGGGCGATCAAAAAACCGGCGTCACCATTATGCAGATCGTGCGCAAACTCGATGCAGGCGATATGCTGCACAAGGAAGAATGCGTGATCGGCGAGACCGACACGGCCAGCGATTTACATGACAAATTGGCTGCGTTGGGCGCTATCGGCCTGACTAAAGTATTGGCGCAAATTGAGGCCGGAACCGTTCATGCCGAGCCGCAGGATGAGGCGCTGGTGACTTATGCCGAAAAACTGGAAAAAAGCGAAGCGGTTATCGACTGGACACAAGCGGCTGAGGACATCGCCCGGAAAGTCAGGGGATTAAACGCATGGCCGGTCGCGCAAACGCTGTATCAGGGCAACGTGCTGCGCATCTGGCAGGCCGTGCCGGTAAGTGACGAAGCCATCGTAGGGGCGACCGGCCGGTCGCCCTTAGAACCCGGCACCGTACGCTGCGCTGATAAACATATGGATGTAGCGACTGGGGACGGTTTTTTAAGGCTGCTGGAAGTGCAGCTGCCGGGCGGAAAACGCATGCCGGTTCAAGCCTTTTTGAGCGCTCATGACACTGAAGGGGTAAAACTCGGTTGAATACACGATTAGTCGCGGCCAAAGTATTGTCCCGTATTTTGCAAGACGGGCAGTCTTTAACCGCCGCGCTGGACAAGGTATTTTTGGACATTGAATCGGCTAAAGACCGGGCTTTCATTCAGGCGCTCTGCTACGGCGTTTGCAGACAATATCACCGGCTGGATTTTATTTTAAATCAATTGCTGGATAAACCTCTCAAAGACGCCGACGTTAAGGCGTTGGCTTTGGTAGGTTTGTACCAACTCAACTTCATGCGGGTAAAGCCCCATGCGGCGGTATCGGAAACGGTGTTGGCGGCGCGTAAAAAACCGTGGGCCAAGTCGCTGATCAATGCGTTGCTTCGAACTTATCTGCGTGAGCAGGAAGGACTGGAACACAAGGCGGATAAATTTCAGGTCGCAGCCCTAAGCCATCCAGACTGGCTGATTAAACAAATCGAGCAGGATTGGCCGGAGCAGGCATTAAGAATTTTTCTGGAAAACAACCGGCAACCGCCGATGGTATTGCGGGTCAACTTGGCGAAAACCAGCCGCGATCATTATTTGCAATTATTAACCGGGCAGGATATAGCGGCCCAAACCGTCAGCTTTTGCCTGTCGGCGATTGTGCTGGATAAACCTGTGCCGGTGGAGTTGCTGCCCGGTTTTACCGACGGTCTGGTATCGGTTCAGGACACCGCCGCGCAATTGGCGGTCGGATTGCTGGATGTTCAGCCGGGACACCGGGTGCTGGATGTCTGTGCCGCGCCGGGCGGAAAAACCGCGCATATCCTTGAAAGCCAGCCTCAGCTAAAAGAGCTGGTCGCCGTCGATATAGACGAAGCCAGAATGCAGCGGGTCAGCGAAAATTTGCAACGATTAAACTTGCAAGCCAAGCTGGTGGTAGGCGATGCGGCCAACCCTAAAGAGTGGTGGGACGGCCAGCCGTTCGACCGGATATTGCTGGACGCGCCGTGTTCAGCTTTGGGCGTTATCCGCCGTCATCCCGATATTAAACTATTGCGCAGAGCCGAGGACATCGGGCAATTGCAGGCCTTGCAGAAATCCATCCTGCAAGCCGTCTGGCCGCTGTTAGCGCCCGGCGGACTTATGGTCTACGCTACCTGCTCCATTTTGAAGCAGGAAAACGAGCAGCAGGTTCAAGCCTTTCTGGCCGAACACGCCGATGCGCGCGAGTTGCCGATAGATGCAGACTGGGGAATTACCGGAGTATGCGGGCGTCAGATTTTGACCGGCGAATCGGCAATGGACGGATTTTATTATGCGCGGCTGAGTAAGGGGTCGTCATGAACGAAATTGTGAAGAAGGAACAGTCGGGAGCATAAGCGCACCGAAATGTAATAAAAAATGCAGGGTACGCTGTGCATGCCCCATAGTGGGCGAGTTTGATTTTAGGGTGGCAAACCGGATTTTTATATCATGATATGATACGTTAGGCTTTAAGGTGCGCTCGGTGTATCTACTCCCTAAATATTAATCATTTTTTAAAAGAGGCGTTATGGCTAGAACATCGACATTAAAAGTTTGTGCCCTAAATATTGCAATGCACGATCCACATTCACCTGAGCTATACATTGATCTTATGCAAACCGCTTATAACTCCCGATCATACGCGGCAAAAGGTGATTATCATGCGTTCATTGGATCTATCTATCCAATTGACAAAAATGATAAATTGAAAGGTATAACTGGTGAAATTTACAAGTTTCTGCATTTGGATCCCACTGAACCATGGTTTAATTTACTCAATAAGGAAGAGGCAAAAGAAGAAGAGCTGTATGAAATTAATATCCCTGCTCACTTAAAACCCCATCTAACCAAGTATCCTTTTGTCTTCTTCCCTAAAGGCCATAGGCTTTATTTTCAAACCAATGGTAAGCATAAAATATCACCTAGTTCAGCAGCATTGATTTTTGAAAAAATATTTTGCCACGAAGATTCGCAGAAGTTTGGAGAAGTTGAAATTACTGTAGAGCCTGATAAAGATGAGCTTGAAGACATTTTTAATATGGCTACAGTTCAACGGCTACATATTGAATTATTTAGGCCTAATCCCGATGATCACGAAGAATATGAGAAGAAATTACTTGAACGATTGAGACGACAAAATGCGAATAGAATGAAAATCGATTTAACTTCGGTAAGAGGGCAGACACTAGAGCCTGATGAAGAAACTAAAGCGCTGGCAAATGTCGCCGCATCAAACGGATATGTCATTGCATCAGGTAGAGATTTAGATGGTCAATCTATTGAAAGATCAACAAAAAATATTCCTTGGATTGAAAACTTCCCGTACAATTCAGAACAACAAACTTTTAATGATGCATTGCTACAAGTCGCCGAACAGATGCACAATCAATTATTATGTATACCGGCACATTAAATATTTTTGTCAAATATTGGCAAGCATATGGAGGTGCAAAGGCATTAATTAAATCGCCATATTTGCACCTTGCTTTCCTGTTGCTACTTATTACCTCCCATTTCTGGCTGACTGATAAATGGTGGGAGCAAAGCATTTCAATTTTACCGAATTTGTTAGGATTTTCACTTGGCGGCTTTGCTATGTTTCTTGGGTTCGGAGATGAAAAATTCAGAGCCATTCTTGCTGAATCCGACGGAAATAATGAGACTTCTCCCTACGAAAGTTTATGCGCATCCTTTGTACATTTTATAGTTGTGCAATTTTTAGCTTTAACAATTGCCTTAATCGCGAAATCATTAGATTTTTGGATGCCAATGCCAGAATTAATGCGCCAAATGTTAATTTGGTGCGAATTTTTCTTTTCAGGTCTTGGCTATTTGCTCTTTTTTTATTCAATTACGTCAATGTTGGCAGCAACAATGGCTGTATTTAGAACTTGCTTTTGGTACGCTAAATTTCAAAATTCATCAAAGGATTCAACGAGGTAATGCGCAATCAGTCATATAGGGTGCGTGTCGCGCACCATTTCTGATATTTGGCGTTTGTTAAGGTGAGTTTGTGCATCCTTGTTTGAGTAAAGCTGCAAAGCGGATGACGCCAAGTCGGTATTGGCGGACTTTCGCAACGCCTATTACCCGCGCATCGCCGTCACCGTGGACATGATTGCTACCGGCACCGACGTGAAGCCGCTGGAATGCCTGCTGTTCATGCGCGACGTAAAAAGCCGTAACTATTTCGAGCAGATGAAAGGCCGTGGCACGCGCACGCTGGACATGGACGACCTGAAAAAAGTCACGCCCTCCGCCGTCAGCGCCAAGACCCATTACGTGATCGTCGATGCCATCGGCGTCACCAAATCGCTTAAAACCGCCAGCCAGCCGCTGATCACCAAGCCCACCGTGCCGCTGAAAGATTTGGCGATGCAGGTGATGATGGGCGCGACCGACGAAGACACGGTGTCATCGCTGGCCGGACGACTGGCCCGGCTCAACAAACAACTGGATGCCGATGACCAGCGGCGCATTCGGGAAGCCGCCGGAGGCATGGAGCTCACCCAGCTTGTCGGCAAGCTGTTCGCCGCGATAGATGCCGACAACATCGAGGCCAGAGCCTTGGAACTGGCCGGACAACCCACCGGCACCGATCCCGGCGACGCCAAGCGCGAACTGGCGCAACAGCAACTGGTAGGCGAGGCTGCGAAAGTATTGAACGGCGAACTGGTCGAACTCATCGAATCCATCCGCCGCGACAAGGAACAAACTATCGACCACGACAACATCGACCGCGTGTTACGCGCCGAGTGGGACAAAGACGCCGCAGGCAACGCGCAAACCCTGACCGCTGAATTCGCCGATTACCTGAGAGCCAATCAGGATAACATTGAAGCGCTGACTATTTTCTTCAGCCAGCCTTACAGAAGACGCGAACTCAGCTTCAACCTGATCCGCCAGGTGCTGGACAAACTTAAAATAGACCAGCCCAAGCTCGCCCCGTTGCGCGTCTGGCAAGCCTATCGCCAATTGGACGACTACAAAGGCGCACAGCCGATCAGCGAACTGACCGCACTGGTTGCGCTGATCCGCCGCGTGTGCGGCATGGATGAAAACCTTTCCACCTTCGACGACACTGTGCGCCGCAACTTCCAGAACTGGATCATGAAACACCACTCCGGCGGCGGCGATAAATTCAACGAACAACAAATGGACTGGCTGCGCATGGTGCGCGATCACGTCGCCAACTCCTTCCACATCGAACGCGACGATCTGGAAATGTCGCCTTTCGACGGGCAGGGCGGATTAGGTAAAATGTATCAACTGTTCGGCGCAAACATGGATACATTGCTGGACGAACTCAACGAGGTACTGGTCGCATGAACACACAAGACATACGCTGGCAACAACGCTTCGACAATTTCAACCGGGCGCTCGAACAACTGACGCAGGCCGTCGAACTTTCCCGGCAGCGGCCCCTTTCCGATCTGGAAAAACAGGGCGTCATCCAGGGCTTTGAGATTGCGCACGAACTGGCCTGGAATGTGCTCAAGGATTTCCTCGCCTACGAGGGCATCACGGGCATTGTCGGGTCACGGGGCGCGGTGCGCGAAGCGTTCAGGCGCGAATTGCTTATTGATGGCGAGCTGTGGATGGACATGATAGAGAAGCGCAATCTTTCCTCGCACACCTACAACAAGGCGCTCGCGGAAGAGTTGGTCAACGCCATCGTCGGCGGCTATCACGCAGCCTTCCTCGTCCTGCAACAAGAAATGCAGTCCAGACTGCAAGCATGACAAGTTTCGGGTTGTCAGACCAAACCCTCGCCACGGTTCGCGCCATCCTGGCCGACTATCCCGAGATTGAGCAAGCCATCCTCTATGGTTCCCGCGCCAAGGGCAACTATAGCAAGGGCTCCGACATCGACCTGACGCTGGTGGGCGCCGGGCTCGATCATCGCCTACTGGCGAAAATCGCCGGACGGCTGGAAGACTCTCCCATTCCCTATCAGGTGGATTTATCGCTGAAGGCTGACATCGACAACCCTAATTTATTGGCGCATATCGAGCGTGTGGGCGTGGTGTTTTATCGCAAGGGCGAATTGAATGATGGGTTGGTGGCGTGATGAGTGATGCTTTGCACTTGCCCAAAAACTGGGTGCAAGTAACTGTTGCTGATCTTGGTAAAGTTGTTTCCGGTGGCACTCCATCCACAAAAGAGAATTCCTATTGGGGTGGAAATATCAGTTGGATTTCACCATCGGATCTTACGGGGTACAGCGATAAATACATATCTAAGGGTGCCAAGTCGATCACTCAAGAGGGTTTGAAGAATAGTTCCGCAACGATTATGCCAGCGGGCAGCATTCATTTTTCATCGAGAGCGCCAATTGGTTACACAGTAATAAGCTCCCGTGAAATGACTACCAATCAAGGTTTCAAGAGCCTCGTTCCAGCGCAAGGCGTGTTTAATGAGTACATTTACTATTACTTCAAAAGTGCAAAGCAATTAGCCGAATCAAGAGCCACCGGGACGACGTTCAAAGAAATCTCAGGTGCGGCTTTTAGCAAATTGCCTGTTCCACTTCCTCCGACAAACGAGCAACACCGCATCGTCGCCAAAATCGAAGAGCTGTTTTCCGAGCTGGACTCTGGGCTAGAAAACCTGAAGACCGCCCGTGCGCAGCTCAAGGTGTATCGCCAAGCGCTGCTGAAACACGCCTTCGAGGGCAAGCTCACTGCGCAGTGGCGTGCAGAAAACCAGGATAAACTGGAAACCGCCGAGGCTTTGCTCAAGCGCATCCAGCAAGAGCGTGCAGAGCGCTACCAGCAACAACTCGCCGACTGGGAAGCCTCCGGCAAACAATGCAGCAAACCCAAAGCCCCGAAACCTCTGTCGCCGCTGACAGCCGAAGAACGGGCTGAGTTGCCCGAACTACCGGAGAGAGGGGGGTGGTGCAAATTGGGCGACTTCATTGATTCGATTGATGCAGGTAAAAGTTTTAAGTGTGACGAACGTGAACCGCGTGCTGATGAAATAGGTGTTGCGAAAGTAAGTGCGGTGACATGGGGCGAATACGACGAAACAGAAAGCAAAACCTGCACTGATACCTCTAAAGAAAACGAAGCCTATTTAATTCGGAGCGGCGACTTCATACTTAGCCGGGCTAATACCATTGACCTCGTGGGTGCCTGCGTCATTGCAAGGAAAGTAACCAAGAAAATCATGCTTAGCGATAAAACGCTTCGCATTAAGTTTGATGGTTTTTCTCAGGAATATTTCCTTCAGTATCTTGGTAGCCGAATTGGGCGCAAACAAATCATGCGGCTATCGACTGGCAATCAAGAGTCAATGCGTAATATTGGACAAGATAGAATCCGTTCAATTACAGTCCCCATTTGCTCTGGAATAGAAGCTGAGGTGGTTATGGACGCTCTTGCATCAAAGTTGTCCGAAGTTGGCCAACTCGAACTAACCATCTCTACCTCATTGCAACAAGCCGAAGCCCTGCGCCAGTCTATCCTGAAAAAAGCCTTCTCCGGCCAACTCGTCGAGCAGGATGCCAACGACGAGCCTGCATCCTTGCTGCTGGCTCGCATCAAGGCGGAGAAAGCCGAGCAAGCGGTGACGGCAAAATTGCGCAAACCTCAAAAAGAGCAGACCCAGTCTGTTTCGATCCAAACGAATGTGGTTCCCTTCCCTGCCAAAATCGCCAACATTTCTGCTACGGATTTACATGCGGGAATTATTGCGCTGGCATACCAGCGCCATGAACAATCGCCTGAATTCCTTAAATATTTCCATCATGTAAAAGTGGAGAAAATCATTCATCTGGTTGAGGCGCACCTTGGAATTGATTTGGAACGCATGCCCATCAAGGATGCGGCAGGGCCGAATGATTTTTCCCGTCTCAAGCGAAAAGTTGAGCCGCGTGCCAAAATAGTGAATTGGTTTGACGTGCGGCAAGAAAAGCCCGGTGGTATGTATATCTATCACAAGATGCCTAAGTTTGATGACTTGATAAGTAAAACCAGAATCGCACTTGGTGAGCGTCTTACAGAGGTTGATGCACTGATCGGGATGTTTTTGAAGTGGCGAACCGAGCATTCGGAAGTTATTGCCACCCTATATGCAGCTTGGAATAATTTGCTATTGCTTGGTCTTTCCCCCAGCGATGAAGAAATTGTTTATGAGGCACGGGAAAACTGGCACGAAGCCAAGCTCAAAATAGAACGGGAGAAGTTTTTTATGGCGTTGAAGTGGATGCATAAGCATGGGTTGGTACCTGTGGGTCGGGGACGGTTTGTGGCAAAGAAAGGCGAGCAGTCCAAGTCAGGTGAGGTGAAACATGACTAAAATGGCATCGACAATACCGGAAGGCTACGCCAGTTGGTTGGCCGATCTGAAAACGCGCATTGCCGACGCACGGCAGAGGGCGGCACTCAGCGTCAATCAGGAACAAATCCGGCTGTATTGGCAGATTGGTCGCGATATTATGGAGCGTCAAAGCAATCAGGGCTGGGGATCGAAAGTGATCGACCGGCTTGCCAGCGACCTGAAAGACAGCTTCCCGGACATCAAAGGTTTCTCCAGCAGCAACCTTAAATACATGCGCTATTTCGCCGAGCGTTGTCCAAATGGGCTAATTGGTCAGCAGCCTGCTGACCAATTGCCGTGGTTTCATATTGTCGCGCTGATTACCAAGTTGGATGATCCAGAACAGCGTGAATGGTATGCTCAGCAAACCGTTCAGCATGGCTGGTCGCGCACTACGCTCAACCTGCATATCAAAAACCGGCTGCACCTGCGTCAAGCCAATGCGGTGACCAATTTTGCCGCCCGTTTGCCCGATGCGCAATCCGACCTTGCTCGTGAAACGCTGAAAGATCCGTACCTGTTCGATTTTCTGGGCTTAGGCGATGAAGCTCACGAGCGCGACATTGAAGAGGCATTGATACGCCACATTACCCGCTTCCTGCTGGAGTTGGGCGCTGGATTTGCGTTTGTTGGGAGGCAGTTCAAGCTGGATGTGGGCGGCGACGAATTTTTTATCGACTTGCTGTTCTATCACATCCGCCTTAAGTGCTATGTCGTGGTCGAGCTCAAGGCCACGGCTTTCAAGCCGGAACACGCAGGGCAACTCAATTTCTATCTCAGTGCAGTAGATGCGCAGATCAAAGCGCCCGACGACAAGCCGACGATTGGCCTGTTGCTGTGCAAGGAAAAGAATCGTCTGGTCGCCGAATATGCGCTGTCCGGCATTGATCGGCCCATCGGCGTGGCTAATTATGAATTGGTACGTGCGCTGCCTGAACCGCTTGATACCAGCCTGCCCAGCATTGAGGAAATCGAGGCTGAGTTGCAAAGGGACTTGGAATCGTCCGGTGATTGATTTACACGTCAATATATCTAGTAGTGCGCCGATAGAATGACGGTTAAGATGTAGGGGCGGATTTATCCGCCCCTACTACGACTCTATTCGTCAAAATTTCCTTGGCGCACTACTATAGTAGCTACACACAAAATTTAAATCGAGTCTAAAACACATGAACGAAACCGCATCCATTGTTTCCAAAGTCTGGAGTTTTTGCAATACGTTGCGCGACGACGGGGTGGGCTATGGCGACTATTTGGAGCAGCTCACCTATCTGATATTTTTGAAGATGGCAGATGAATACAGCCAGCCGCCGCATAATCGCACGGTGAATATTCCCGCCGAATACAACTGGCAAAGCCTTAAGTCCAAGCGCGGCGCGAAGCTGGAGGTGCATTATGTGACGCTGCTACGCGAGCTGGGCAACAAGCCGGGTATGTTGGGGCAGATTTTCACCAAGGCGCAAAACAAGATTCAAGACCCCGCCAAGCTGTACCGGCTGATCGACATGGTGAATGAAACCGAGTGGGTGACGATGGGCTCGGATGTGAAGGGCAACATCTACGAAAGCCTGCTGGAACGCAACGCGGAGGATACCAAGTCCGGCGCGGGGCAATATTTCACGCCGCGCGCCTTGATTAAAGCAATGGTGGAATGCGTGCGGCCCGAGCCGAACAAGTCTATTGCCGATCCGGCCTGCGGAACGGGCGGTTTTTTTCTGGCGGCTTATGATTTTCTGGTAGCAACACATCAAATAGACAAGACGCAGAAAGCGTTTCTCAAGCATGAGACCTTCTACGGCAATGAAATTGTCGCAGGTACGCGCCGTCTTGCCTTGATGAATATGTTTTTGCACAACATCGGCGAGATCGACGGCGATAGCATGGTGTCGCCCAATGACGCGCTGGTGGCCGACAGCGGCAAACGCTTCGACTATGTGCTGGCGAATCCGCCATTCGGCAAGAAGAGCTCGATGAGCTTTACCAATGATGAAGGCGAACAGGAGAAGGACGAGCTGACTTACAACCGGCAGGACTTCTGGGCGACCACATCCAACAAGCAGCTCAACTTTGTGCAGCATATTCGCACCATGCTGAAAACCTCAGGCCGTGCGGCAGTCGTCGTGCCGGACAATGTGCTGTTTGAGGGCGGAGCGGGCGAGACAGTGCGCAAAAAGCTGCTGGAAACCCACCGAGTTGCATACTATTTTGCGCCTGCCCACGGGTATTTTTTACGCCAACGGCGTGAAGGCGAACGTGCTGTTCTTCGACAATCATGCGGCCAGCAAAGAACCGTGGACGAAAGAAGTCTGGTACTACGACTACCGTACCAATATCCATCATACGCTGAAAAAGAAACCGTTGCGCTTTGAGGATTTGCAGGAATTCATCAGCTGCTACAACCCGCTGAACCGCCACGAACGCAATGAGTTGTGGAACGAACAAAGCAATCTGGAAGGCCGCTGGCGCAAATTCAGCTATGAGCAAATTATCGCACGCGATAAAACCAGTCTGGATATAAGCTGGCTGAAAGACAAAAGCCTAGCCGATCTGGACAACCTGCCCGAACCGGACGAATTGGCATTGGAAATTATCGACAATCTGGAGGCGGGTTTGACCAGTTTCAGGGAAGTCGCGGCAGGGCTGTAGGCACCTAACTCAACTATCTTCCGGGATTGCTGTTTTTTTATGCCTTTTCTTTGTGTCTTTTATGGTAAATTTATTCATTCTTCTTGATTAATAAGATTCTCATTTTGTTGAAAAACTTTTTCTTGTCTGTTGGCTTGTGCGGCATTTCATTGTGGTTGCTGCCTGTTTTGAGCCATGCGGATACACCTGTCCTGAGCACAGCCGAAGGGTTTGGCGTACAGGTAAAAAATGCCGAAATTGCCTTGCAAGGCGATAGCTATCTGCTGTCTGCGGATATAGATTATCGGCTCAGTGTGCGGGCAAAGGAGGCGTTGCAAAACGGTGTGCCTTTGTATTGGGATGTACACATCAAGACTCTGCAACGTCGCGACTATTTCTGGGATAGCACCTTGGCTAATGCCGCCATCCGTTACCGCATCCAGTATCATGCCTTGCTGAATATGTACCGGGTCAGGGATGAGGGCAGCCGCGAATTGTATAATTTTTCTACGCTGTCTGCGGCGCTGGATCTGATGTCAACGATACGCGATTATCGGGTGTTGAAAAGGTCAGCTTATGTGCCTGGAAAGCGCTACGCTGTCGGCATCAAAGTAACGCTTGACCGGGATGCTCTGCCTTTGCCGCTACGCCCGGTTGCCTATGCTAACCCTCAATGGTATTTATCCAGCGACTGGACATTATGGCCTTTGACAAAATAAAACCCCCGATCAGCCTGTCCATATTGATCCTATTTGGCTTGATTCTGCTGCTGTTGCAGCTGATGAGTTCGGCAACGCAGGAGTCTTCAGAGTTGAGCGCGATGTACTCCTGGCTGCTGTTGGTCAACGCGCTGGGATCGGTGGTGTTGCTGGGGCTGGTCGGCGCTAATATTTATTCTTTGGCGAGGCAGTTAAAAAAACGCGAGGCGGGGTCGAGGTTAACCACGCGCATGGTGTCGCTGTTCGTGGTGCTGGCTTTGGCGCCTGCGGCTATAGTGTTTTATTTTTCGATGCAATTTCTGCATCAGGGTATCGACAGCTGGTTTAATGTGGAAATAGACCGGGCGATGGAGGACGCGCTGGAGCTCAGTCAGGCCTCGCTAGACCAGCGGATGCGCTGGCATTTGCGGCAAACCCAGCAATTGGCCGAAAAGCTGGAGGAGTCGCCGGAAACGCTGGTGACGCTGGAAATGGAGAATCTGCGTGAGCAATCCGGGGCGTCCGAGATGACCTTGTTCTCCCGGCAGGGCAGGATTGTCGCATCAAGCAGCATCAACCCCGGCGATATTTTACCGAGCTTGCCGGATGAGCATATCTGGTTGCAATTGCGGCAGAACTCCGAGTTTGTCGCATTGGCCCCGGTGCGGGAAGATGAGTTGATGATCCGGGCTATCGTCACCGTTAAGGGCAAAGATCAGCAATATTTACAAGCCTTGTATCCGGTGCCGGTAAGGATTGCCGATTTGGCCGACTCGGTGGAGTTTGCCTTTGTGCGTTATCGGGAGATGCATTTTTTAAGGCACTCGTTAAAGTTGAGTTTCTCGCTGGCCTTGTCGCTGGTCTTGTTGATGAGTTTGCTGGCGGCGATCTGGGTAGCCTTTATCAGTATCCGCAATATTATTGCCCCGGTAAAGGCGCTGGTTAAGGGGACGCAGGCGGTGGCTTCCGGGCAGTATGATCAGGAGTTGCCGGTTATTGCTCAGGACGATCTGGGCTTCCTGGTCGAGTCCTTTAATGAGATGACCCGGCGTATTGCCAGGGCCAGTGATGAAACCCGAATGGCCGGGATTGAGGTGGAAAATCAACGGGCTTATCTGGAAACGATACTGGCGAATTTAACGGCGGGGGTGATCAGTTTCGATGCGCTGTATAAGATCCGTACGGCGAATCAGGCGGCTTACCGGATTTTCCATATCCATGTGAATCAGTTTGTCGGGCGGACGTTGCTGGAGCTGGTTCAGGGCTATGCGGAACTGGCCGAACCGTTAAAATCGATCCAGCGGTTAGTGGAGCAAGCCGATGACATATGGCAACAGCGGATTGCTTTTTTAGGCTCCAATGGCCGGCAGGAATTGTTGTGCAGAGGCACGCCGCTGTTTTCCCAGGACGGTCGCCGGGTCGGGGCGGTGGTGGTGTTTGATGATGTGACCGATCTGATTCAGGCGCAGAAAAATGCGGCTTGGGGGGAGGTGGCGAGAAGGCTGGCGCATGAAATCAAAAATCCGTTAACGCCGATACAATTATCGGCAGAACGGTTGCAGCACAAACTGGCTGAAAAATTGACCGCCGCCGATGCGGAGATGTTGCAGCGTTCAACCACCACCATAGTGCAGCAGGTTGAGGCGATGAAGGAAATGGTCGATGACTTTTCGGAATACGCCAAGCCGTCCAAAAAGCAGACGGTAGATATCGATTTGCCCGGCTTGGTTCAGGAGGTGTTGGCGCTTTATGTGTTAAAGTCGGGCGTCAAATTTAAAACCGATGTCGATACCGGCTTGTTGATGATTAAGGGCGACCCGGTTAGTATCAGGCAGGTGTTGCATAACCTGATCAAGAATGCGCTGGAAGCAATAGACGCTAAAGGTTTGATCGAAATAAGCATGCACCGGGTGCAAAAAAATAATACCGATTTTATCGAGATAGCGCTTTATGATGACGGGCCGGGCATTAAGGACGAGCAAATTGAACAGATTTTTGAGCCCTATGTGACCACCAAGGCCAAGGGTACGGGATTAGGCTTGGCGATAGTCAAGAAAATAATTGAAGAACATGGCGGTGCGATTTGGGTCGACACCAGCCGTAAAGTGGGGGCGGGATTTATCATCCAGCTTCCGGCGTGTAATTTTTGAGATGTCGTAAAATATGACTGCATACATACCGCGTATATTGGTTGTTGATGATGAACCGGACATTCGCCGTCTGGTTTGCGAAATACTTGAGGACGAGGGCTATCAGGTGGCTACGGCCGAGAATGCCGGTGCAGCCAGAGAATTAAAAAAGTCCAAAGCTCCCGATTTGATCCTCCTTGATATTTGGATGCCGGATACTGACGGCATCACCTTATTGAAGGAATGGGTGGCGGAAGAAACCCTGCTTTGTCCTGTGATTATGATGTCGGGGCACGGTTCGGTTGAAGCGGCTGTCGAGGCAACCCGGCTGGGCGCTTATGATTTTCTGGAAAAGCCGCTGTCGCTGGCAAAATTATTGTTGATCGTGGAAAGGGCGCTGGAGGCCAGCAGTCTGCAAATCGAAAATGCGGGCTTGAAACAGCAGTTGGCCGCCGATATTGAGCCGGTTGGCAGGAGTGCGACCGTTGCCAGAATCAAGGATCAATTAAAACGGCTGGCTCAGCATGATGCCAGGGTGTTGTTCGTCGGCGAGGCGGGCGTGGGCAAGGAGATGTACGCCCGGTATCTGCACAATAACAGCGCGCACCGGGACGGCCCTTTTGTCGATGTGGCGGTAGGCAGCATATCGCCGGAAAATTCGGCGGTGGAGTTTTTCGGTAAAGAGGACTCGGGCAAGGTTTATCCGGGGCTGTTGGAGCGGGCGCATAAGGGAACCTTGTTTCTGGGCGAAATCGGCGGCATGGATAAGGAGACCCAGCTAAGATTGCTAGGTGCACTGGAATCGAGTTCTTTCCTGCGGGTAGGCGGCGGCGAGGCGGTTCGTGTCGATGTCCGGGTGGTCGCGTCGACCCGCATTGCCTTGGATGAGGAGGTCAAAGCCGGGCGTTTTCGGCAGGACTTGTATTATCTGCTTAATGAGGTCTCGCTCGATATTCAGCCGCTGCGCGAACACAGCGAGGATGTACCGGCGTTGCTGAGTTTTTATGTCGATTATTTTGTTACCCAGGATAGGCTGCCTTTTCGGAAGTTTTCGATGGCGGCGCAGAACTTTTTGCGCAATTACAGCTGGCGCGGCAATGTGCGGGAATTGAAAAATCTGGTGCAGCGTCTGATGATACTAGGTGCAGGAGAAGATATAGAATTGGATGAGGTGAAAGCATCGTTGGGCGCGGTGATTGGTGAAGCCGTTCCATCCTATTCGGTGCCTGAGTTTTATAATTTGCCGTTAAAAGAGGCCAGGGATCATTTTGAAAAGGCTTATCTGGAATATCATTTTGAGCGTACCGGCGGCAGCGTTGCAAAATTGTCAGCCGCTGTGGGCATGGAGCGAACGCATTTGTATCGCAAATTGCATTCATTGAATATAAAGTTGTAAGGGCAGGTTCAAGGTGAAAGGTTCAAAGAGCTTTTTTTTCGCCTTTCGCCCTTCGTCTTTAGCTTAAATCACAAATAAACTTGAAATATCCGCTGTTTCTAAGTAAAATCTCGGTTTTTATATTCAAGCCTTTAACAGTAAGCCTAAGCAACGATGAAAACATTTAGTGCAAAGCCAGCAGAAGTTAAGCGTGATTGGTACGTGGTCGATGCAGAAGGAAAGACGCTTGGACGTCTTGCTTCTGAAATTGCGCTGCGCCTTCGCGGTAAACATAAACCAGAATACACACCGCATGTTGATACCGGTGATTACATTATTGTAGTAAATGCAGAGAAGATAGGCGTTACCGGCAATAAAGAAAACGATAAATTGTATCAGCGCCATACAGGTTATATCGGTAATCTTAAGACTGTTACCCTGGGTAAATTGAGAAAAACTTTCCCTGACCGTATTCTTACTACAGCAGTTAAAGGGATGTTACCTAACAATCCACTGGGTCGTGCAATGTTCAAGAAATTGAAAGTTTATGCAGGGCCTGAACACGATCATCAGGCTCAACAGCCACAAGTATTAGAATTATAAGCGGGTAATTATGGCAGCAGCTCAGTATTACGGAACAGGTCGTCGTAAATGTGCAATAGCACGTGTTTACGCAACAAAAGGTACCGGAAAAATCACCATTAACAAAAAAACTATCGAAGACTATTTCGGTCGTAAAACCGACCAGATGGTTTCCCGTCAACCATTGGGTTGCGTCGATATGGAAGGTAAATTCGACGTTAATGTCATCGTTAAAGGCGGCGGCCCATCAGGCCAAGCCGGTGCAATTCGTCACGGTTTGACGCGTGCGTTGATGGTATACGATGAAGCCTTGCGTCCTGCACTTAGAAAAGCCGGTTTTGTTACCCGCGATTCGCGTATTGTTGAACGTAAAAAAGTGGGTTTACACAAAGCCAGAAAACGTCCACAGTACTCGAAACGTTAATCGACTACTTCCATGTAGTAACTCGCGTTACGCATGTGGAAATAAAAAAGGCTGCATTCGTAAGGATGCAGCCTTTTTTTATGCCCATTTAAAAGAGGAGGGGCTGTGAAATTAGTTTATCTCGAACGGTGCCGTTAATTCCTTGCTTTATCCTATGACTCTGAATTACATTCAGGCATTGGCTTAAGCCAGTTTGACCAATTGCCCAGTCGCCGCAGATTGCAAGGCGGCAACGATAATTTGGCAATTGGCTTTGGCATCTTCCAGCGACAGCTTCGGGGCGGTGCCGTTTAATACGCAAGCGCTGAAATGCTCGATTTCCAGCCGGAAGTGATTAGCGACGGGCAATCGTTCCTCGCCAAGTTGACCTTCTTCAGTCCACCAGGAAACCACCGGCACATCGACCGGCATAGACCAGACGTTGTGGCATTTAATGCCGCCTTTGGTGCCGATGATTTCGTATTCGCAGCGCCTTGCGCGCTCGAAGCTGAAATCGAAATGCGCGTATTTTCCGTCACCGAAATCGATGATGCCGCTGGTTGCTATATCCGCGCCGCTTTCGACATATTTGGCGATGGCGGTTACCGAGGTAGCAGGCTCATCGAAAAACATCCGCGCCGAATGGATCGCATAACAGCCGATGTCCCACATCGCGCCGCCGCCATTTTCGACGCTTTTTGCCAAGCGATAAATTCGTGCAGGTCGCATCATGAACGAATAGCTGGAGCGCGCCGACCTGACTTCGCCGATCAATCCCGAACGGATTAACTCCTGCACGCGATCATGTTGCGGGTGGAAGCGGTACATAAAACCTTCCATCACGGTGACCTTATGCCGCAGGGCGGCGGCTTGAATGGTTTCAATATCGGCGACGGTTAATGCCATAGGCTTTTCGCATAGCACATGTTTGCCGCGCTTGATGGCGCGTAATGTCCATTCGGCATGTTCGTGGTTGGCAAGCGGCAGGTATACGGCATCGACTTCGGGATCGTCGAGCAACGCTTGGAGGCTGTCGTAAGTGCGAACCTGTTGCTGTTGCGGCGCATACTGCGCCAGTGTTTGTGCGGCGGCACCTGGACGGCGGCTGGCGACGGCAACCAGCTCGGCATTGGGCGCTTCGACGATGGCAGGCATTAGGCGCTCGTTGATGCGCGCTGCACCTAAAATACCCCAGCGCAGTTTGGTTTTGTTAGTCATAAGTTTTCCTTTACGTAATGTAACTATTCAGCCACAGATCGTCACAGATTAAACAGATTGATTTCGTTGTTTATTATAAACGAGTCGCTTAAACGTTGACTTATTTCCAAGTAAATCTCATAGAAACTCTTGATGAAGATGGAGAAGACTTTACATACCAGATTATCAGTGTGCATCTGTGTCGCCTAGAGGCGCCTACTTTTGGTGATCTGTGGCTGAATAGTTACAAAGCAATCCAGGTTTATTTCAACAGAGGATGGTCTTGCGGCAATTGCCGCGCCATCCATAACGCTAATTTATGCTTCATATTCACCCCGTTTTCCTGGTCAAGAGCCAACGGCTGAATAAGTTGGTCATTGACCAGCAGACGGTAAAGACATTCAGTCTTGTCTTTTGCCGAATCGGTCGCGGAAAATCCCGTATAGCCGCGATTTTTAGCGTAATTTTCAGCAACCTCCAGCGCTTTTTTTAGCAGCTGGGGTTCATTTTTTAACTTAGTCATTGATGCCCGTTCTTATGTGCCTTAATAATTTCATTCTATCAGTAATTATCTGTCAAATCCGTAGGAATCAAAATCAATGGGTCGTACTCGATCGATTTTGAATTGGGCAGACTTTCTGTCACCTCCTTTGGAGTGCAGGCTTCGCCTGCTAACGCAAGCAGAGCTTGCACTCCAGCGATCTCTATTTCTCATGTGAGCTAAAAAATCGCTTAATTTAACGCCATTGCCTCTACGTTTACTTATGCTAAAAAATCCCATTGTTGATCTATAAAGCCTTGCAGCGGTTGGTATTGGTTTTTGTAGTTCATTTTCTGGCAGTCGGCAATCCAAAAGCCCAGATACAGCCAGTCAAGACCCAGTTTTTGTGCGTATTGTATTTGCCACAGCACCGCATAAACACCGGGGCTGTAACTTGAAAACTTGGGGTCGAAGAAGGTATAAACGGCGGACAGGGCATTATCAAGGCGGTCTACCACAGCTATAGCGGTCAGCTCATCGGCACAATAAAATTCTACAAAGTGGGTGTCGCACCAGGAACAGCCTAAAAATTTAATGTATTCATCCGGGCTGGTGTTCGCCATATTGCCCTCGGCATGGCGCTGTTTTTGGTAGTGCAGATAAAGATCGTAATGAGTTTGTTCGAAAACGGCGGGCTTGATGACTGCCGTGGTTTGCCGGTTTTTTTGCAAACAACGCTTTTGGCGGCGGTTGGGTTTAAATTGCGCAACGGGTAGGCGCACCGCAACGCATTGCGAACACTGCGCACATTGGGGACGGTAAACGTCATCGCCGCTACGTCTGAACCCATGAGCGATAAGCTGCGAATAAATGTCGGTATTAAGTCCGAATGACGGGTTAACAAACGCGGTTTGCGCTTGCTCGCCCTCCAGGTAGCTGCAAGGGTGCGGGGTGGTAAGCAGTAAAGGGATAGAGGTCATAAAAGTTGCTGTCGTAAATTCAGGTTGTCCGTATGTGTCGCAGACCGGCTCAAGCTGCATGATGCCTTATTTGCTACGCTTCCCCAAATCTATCACGTTTAGCCAGAGCCCCGCCTCTGTAAAAAATAAACCGCCGCGTTTATTTTCATGTCGGGCTTTCCTGCCCGACACCCTTCGGGTAAATGCAAATCTGTTCCAGACAGATTTGTCATGTCCGCAGGGTGCGATAATATTTCTTCAAGCAGCTAAACCCATTTATAATGGCTAGCTTATATAAGGACTACAGGGCACGTACCCACTCTATGACTAATTTGAATAACGCGCTTTCAACACGCTTGGATCAACTTACCGCAACCGGTCATCAGCAACTGCTTTGCGGCGGACTTAAAGGGATAGAAAAAGAAAGCCTGCGCATATCCAAAGACGGATTCATCGCCCAAACGCCGCATCCCAAAGCCTTAGGCGCGGCGCTGACCCATCCTTACATCACCACGGATTATTCCGAAGCGCTGATCGAATTGATTACCCCGCCGTTTGCCGATGTCAAAGATTCGCTGGACTATTTGCAGAGCATCCACCAGTTTGTGTACGAGCATCTGGATAATGAAATCCTGCTCGGCGCAAGCATGCCTTGCGGCATTAACGGCGATGAAAGCATCCCCATCGCCGAATACGGCCCGTCCAACGTAGGTAAGATGAAGCATGTATACCGGCATGGCTTATGGCACCGTTACGGCAGAACCATGCAGTCGATTGCCGGCATTCATTTTAATTATTCGGTGCCTGAAGCCTTGTGGCCGGTTTTGCGCCAGCAAGAAAACAGTCCGTTGGATCAGGAAGCGTTTAAAGACGACGCTTACTTCGGTTTAATCAGGAACTTCCAGCGCATGGGCTGGTTGATTCTGTACCTGTTCGGTGCATCACCGGCCATCTGCAAAAACTTCTTCAACAGCCGCCCGGCATTGATGGCGCAGTTTGAAGAATTCGACAACGGTACGCTGTATCATCCCTATGCAACCTCGTTACGGATGAGCGACATCGGTTACAAGAGTAAAAACCAAGCTAACCTGAAAATCGATTACAACTCGATAGACGGATACGTCAGCAGCCTGAGCGCGGCCATTAACACGCCATATCCCGACTACGAAAAAATCGGCACCGTGGTTGACGGCCAATATCGGCAGCTGAACTGCAATATTTTGCAGATCGAAAACGAGTTTTACAGCACCATGCGGCCTAAACAGATTGCCCGATCCGGCGAAAAGCCAACCATGGCGCTTAAGCGGCGCGGGGTGCGTTACATAGAAATGCGCTCCCTGGATTTGGACTTGTTTAACCCTATCGGCATCGATGAGGACAAAGCCCGATTTATCGAGGCGCTACTGCTGACGTGTTTGTTGCAGGACAGCCCTAAAACTTCAAATCAGGAGCATCAGGTTAACAACGCCAATCAACTGGCGGTTGCCAATTTCGGCAGGAAACCGGGGCTGGAACTTGATAAAGGCCAACAAAAAATCCCGTTACGGAATTGGGCGACTGAAATTCTCGTCTCCATGCAGCCGGTGTGCGCGATTCTGGATCAGGGCGATGCGGCTAAACCCTACAGCGCCGCGTTGGCAAAGCAGCAGTTGGTCGTTGAAAATCCCGATTTAACTGCGTCGGCGCGAATGCTGGAGCAGATGACCCAGCTGCGCCAGCCGTATGCCCGCTTCGCATTAAATGCCTCGGCTGAACATGAGCAGTATTTCAAGCGCAATAAGCTGGATAAGGCCAACACGCAACGGTTTATTGAAATGACCGCAACATCCCTTGCCAAGCAGCAGGAAATCGAAAGCAAAGAGCAAATCCCTTTCGACGATTTTTTGCAGCAGTATTTTTCACAAAGCTAAATTAAATGACTGTGAGTTACAAAGCCAGCTTTGAACTCCGGCAACTGTAACTATTGGAGTCCAAAGCTGGCTTTGGCCGATTAAAGCCGCACGGCGTAACCAGGAAAACACATCATGACAACCTTCGATATAAAGCAACTGCAAACCGAACTGGATCGCAAAAATCCGCGTGTGATCCTGAAAAAAGCGCTGGAGCTGTTCGATAATATTGCGATCTCTTTCAGCGGCGCGGAAGACGTGGTGCTGATCGACATGGCGGTGGCTATCAGAAAAGACATTCAGATTTTTTCCCTGGATACCGGACGCCTGCATCCTGAAACCTATCGTTTTATCGAAAAAGTCAGGAAGCATTACCAGATCGACATTGAATTATTGACGCCGGATAGGGATGTGCTGGATGCTTTCGTTAAACGCAAAGGCCTGTTCAGTTTTTATGAAGATGGGCATCAGGAATGTTGCGGCATCCGTAAGGTTGAGCCGTTAAAACGCAAACTGGCTCATGTCGACGCCTGGATTACCGGTCAGCGCAAGGATCAAAGCCTGGACACCCGGCAAGACATTCCCGAGGTGCAGATCGACACGGCCTTTTCGACTGAGGGGCACCAGTTGGTTAAATTCAACCCTTTGCTGAATTGGAGTTCTGCGCAGGTTTGGGATCATATCGAAGCCTATCAGGTTCCTTTTAATGAATTGCACGAAAAAGGCTATATCAGCATAGGTTGCGAACCTTGCACCCGCGCCGTGCTGCCCAATCAGCACGAAAGGGCAGGGCGCTGGTGGTGGGAAGAGGGGGCAAAAAAAGAATGCGGACTGCATGCGGGAAATTTGAAAAAGTAAGCTCTTTTTGCAAAGGCTTATTTAATAATAGAACACGGATGACGCGGATAAGACGGATTTTAACGGATTTTATTTTTTATCCGCGCTTATCAGCCAAATCCGTGTCGCCTAGAGGCGCCTACTTTTGGCATCCGCGTTCCATTTTCGTGGTTGTTGATGCGCCCTATTTTTTAGGGCTTACACCGCGTTCCTGCAACGCCCAATAAAAAATCAACGTCCCGAACGCGGCGGTCAGGTGTTTTAGCGAGTGCCCGCTGAGCAATCCGAAAGTGCCGTATAGTCCGGCATCGAACAGCTCCATCAGTTTCGAGGCCGCATAAGCGCCGATGATGCCCCAAATATATCTGTCGTTATTCAACTTCGACTCAAACAGCCACAAGATCAACGGTATCAATAACACCGGCAAGAACTGCACCAGCAGGTAAGCGCGTAAATCGCCGTGACCGGCAAGTTCCGTCACATACCAGTAAATCACCGAAGCTACGCCAAAAATCAGCAACGGGGCAAATAATTTGCCAGCCAGCTGAGTCGAAATATATTCCCCGATGATGGCGCAGAACAACGCCATGAACGCAATCGTCATCGGCAAACGATCCCAAAGCAGGGTCTGGTTGCCGGGATGAAGATGATAGTAGGCAGAACCGAAACCGGTTAACAACACTCCGGCAAAAAACGTCAGATACATCGTCCGCAATTCGGCCAAGCCGCCGATTGCCTGGCGCAACGCGACCAGCCGCATGCCCATGATGCCGATAATCACGAACGGCACATTGGACAGCACATTGAAGAAATTAGCGATGTTGACGATGCGGCGCTGGTCGGCGAAGTTATGGTAGCCCGGTTGCTGGGCAATCGGACCGATGTTGAAAAGCGCGATAATGGCGATAACAATGATCGCGAGCATGACCTTCAGGCGGTTATCGGTAGGCATTGGAATGTAAAAGCAAAGGATCGTTATTAATAGCACTGCTGCCGTCGTTTGGGTTTATCGTGGTTTTTAGTTACCCCGGCAGCCTGTTATTTTGGTATATTTACGAAAAGACGTAAAGCCGTGCGGATTGCCTAAAAGGCCAGTTAACCTCGCACCCGCAGGCAATTAATGAAAAACTCACTTTAGGATGGAAACAGCATGTCAGCAATATTTTATGTTTCAACCGTTATCTATGTCGTTTATGTCATTTATACCGTAATAACGGATCAGAAAAAACATACCTAATTTTCCTTGTCCACAATCAATAATCTTCCTGTTTCGGGTTTTCGGCCTTGAGCAGCTCGGAGATAAGCTCAATTTCAGCAGCGAATTGAGGTATCACGGGAATTTTCCAGGCTTTGCCTGCGATACGGGACAGTATGTTACTCAACCAGATCCGGTTCGATTGCGCTTGTTGAATGATTAATCGGTGCGATCCCTGATCGCTAACAATGGCAAAATCTTCCACCCAAACATCAATTGTTTCAACTTCACCGACGAGCTGTATTTGAACGTATGCTTTTCGTGTATCAAGGTCAAAACTAAAAGCTGTTAATTCTGCAATGCCCTTAAGTATTATATTGGCCACCCATATAATCATTATATTGGGTGTACATTTTATGGCCATTTTTATTAAACCGGTTTTAAAGCTCATTTTTATCCTTTATCAGTTACGTGGTAAGTTTTTTAATTTTAATCGCTCTTTTCTTGGGTCGTTAAGCATAAGCCGACAAATGCTACCAAACTCCACAGCTTAATCCTATTTTGTTAACGAAATTCGTTAGAGCCGCATGGTGCGTTCTTAGTTCTTCATCAAGCCTAAAATCAACGCAATATGCGCCAGTTCGGCGACGCTTGATACTTTAAGCTTGCTTCGAATCTGGGTGCCGTAATTGGCGACGGTTTTATAGCCCAGACAAAGTTCCTCGGCGATTTTGTGGGCGGTCAGGCCTTTCGCCAGCAGCAGGAAAACGTCGAACTCCCTGGCGGACAAGGTGTCTACGATGGTCTGGTAATTGGTCTCGCTGCTTTGCTGGGGCAGGTTTTTCATTAAGCCTTGTTCGATATAAATCTCGCCTAGAGCTATTTTCTGTATCGCGGTGACCAGGATGCCGGGGGCGCTGTTTTTGGTGATATAGCCTTTGGCCCCGGCCTTCATGGCTCTGTCCACATAAACCATTTCGTCGTGGACGCTAAACACCAGTATCTTGGCGTTGCTGTCGCGGTTGCAGATGCGGCGGATGCTTTCCAGACCGCCGATGCCGGGCATGGATAAATCCAGCACCATCACATCCGGTTGTTGTTCCAGATACAACTGGCAGGCCGCCTCGCCCCGTTCGGCTTCGGCGATCACGTCTATATCGGCCTCGGTCGACAGCAGCATCCTGAAACCCGCGCGTACCACGGCATGGTCGTCAACCAGGATGACTTTTATTTTGTTGATCATGGCAGAGGAATGGTTGCGATGATGCTCATGCCTTGTTGCGGCTGAGTCTGTATCGTGAACACACCGCCCAGGCTGTTGATTCTTTCCCGCATGCCCAATAAGCCGAAACCGGTTTTAATCCGGTCGATAGCGCAGCCTTGGCCGTCATCGGCCACCTGTAGCCGTAGCGCTTTTGGTTGATGCTCGATTTCCAGGCTGATCGTAGCTTGGCTTGCCTCGGCATGGCGGACAATATTGGTCAGGCATTCCTGCACGATCCTGAATATCTGGATGGTGATTTTTTGCTCCAGGCCATCCACTTCGTCAGGGCAGTCGATGGTGAGTTTCAACTCGGGATTCCTGAGCGTCCAATGGTTTAACAGGTCTTCCATCGTGGCTTTCAGGCCCAGCTCGGTTAATACCAACGGGTGCAGCTGATGCATCATTGAGCGCACCACGGTCATTAAATGATCGCAGATGTCGATGATGGAATCAGTAGGTCTCGTTCCCATAGCTCCAGCTTGGGAACGCATAGTCCCGCCTTGGGAACGCCCGGCGGTCACCGCCATGACTTTAATCGCGGTCAGCGATTGCCCCAGTTCGTCATGCAATTCCTGCGACAGCCGCTGCCGTTCGTCTTCCTGTATTGCCAGCGTATGTTGGGTTAACGCCCGGTTTTCCTGTTGGCTGGCATTCAGTTCGCCGGTCATGTGATTGATGGCCTTGGCGATATTGTCATATTCCTGGATTGAAAAATCGGGCAGTTTTTGCCGGTACTGGCCGGTCTCAATGACTTTCAGCGCATCAACGATGACGGCAATGGACTTAAGCGCTTTGTTAAAAGCCAGGTTGACGGCCAAAAAGGTAAACAAAGTCAGCAGAAAAAGCGAGCTGAAAAAGCCGAGGCTTTCATGCCAGACTTCGGTGATTTCATCCAACGGGTTGGCCTGGATAATCAGGGTCATTTGTTCGCCGGTGAAGCTGGTTATTTTGTGCTCAACCTTGGGGTAGTCAGCGCCAACCAGATTGATAAACCATTGCGGCGGCTGTTCGTCATTATTGGTTTGCGGGTTTTTGTGGGCAAAACCGATGATGCGCCCTGAAGGTTCTTTCAGTTGAATGCTCAAATGCCGGGTTTGGTTCAGCGAATTAAACTTCGGCAACCACTCGGTTTCGTTAAACGGCGTTTGCGAGGCTTGCGAAAAGCCGAAAGTTATCAGTTGCACGGCCAGATTGATGGATGAATCGATCTCCTTGTTCACCGCATCGCGCGCCTGCCAGATCGCTATCGAGCTGCCCAGTAGCAGAATACACAGGGAGGAGATCAAAATGCGTAGGTTGATTTGGTAGCGCAGACTCATGGGTATTGAAAACTCGACACTTGCAACATCGGATTGATGGCGCACAAATGCGCACTATTATTCATTCGCAGAGCATTATTTGCTATAGGAAAAATTCTTTTTTCTACAGTGTGCCGGATTTTTGGGGTAAAAAATCGGTCTTTATTGTTGCGGATTAACTGTCATGAGGGGATTCCCGTTCCAACGGATGGGTTTGGAACGGGGGAACAGTGTGGTAATAACTGTAAGCAATGGCGACGGCGGCAAGCACAATTAACTGCCAGATATAGCTATCAAAATAAGCGACGCAAACAGTTATAAGGCCCAAAAATAATCCTACGAAAATACAGCGCCAGCCTTTTTTTATGCCGTCCAGATAAGTCGTTAACGCCAGTATTAACAGCACTATCAGGCCCGCTTCTTCATGGAAGATTCTTCCTGAACTGTGGTAGGCATAGATGATAATTACCGCACACAAGCCGCCTGCCCAATGCAGCAGCTGATTGATGAACGCCTTGAGATTATCGCGGTGTTGTTTGAATTGATAATAGTAGGGAGCGATGGCGAGTACGGTAAATATGAATGTCATCCCAAACCAATAATCGTGGCTCGTATGCCGATAGGTATAGCCAATGTAGGCACCGAGCACCGACAAAAGTAAGCGTAGCGTAAAAAGATTATGGGTTGAGAGCAGGTTTTGTTTGTTCAT
The DNA here is from genome assembly GCA_945861405.1 of Candidatus Methylobacter oryzae. Classification (GTDB taxonomy): domain Bacteria; phylum Pseudomonadota; class Gammaproteobacteria; order Methylococcales; family Methylomonadaceae; genus Methylobacter_A; species Methylobacter_A oryzae_A. The sequence continues at coordinate 27,886 of CAMAUL010000010.1, forward strand.
TGACAGTACTCAAGAGGATAGATAACGAATAACGATTTATTTACGACCGGAAAAGTGGACGGAATTTATACAGCCTGGGCAGATAGACAAGGCTTAACAGCAGCAATGCCAATAATGCCGGTTGCCAACGAATATCAGTCTGCACAACTTTTTCAATCGCCAGTTTCGGGTTTTTTAATGCCTGGTTCAGGTTTTGCAGGTCGGTTAAGCGGGCGTAAGCCAAGCCGGATTCTGCGCCGAGTTTTTCCAAATAGGTTTCGTGCAAGGCGGTTAAATGCTCGCTCCCTGTGGCGGCTTCGCTGCCGAATGGGGCATTGCGCGCGTTGTAGCCTTTGATTTGCGACGGGTCTAAATTGGATTGTCCGAACGAAGAGCGGTGCGGTACGTCGTCTTGGGTATAAAACCCGGTTTGTTTGCCTTGACTGTCAAACTTGGGAATAGGCACAGCTTGAAAGCCGCCGACACCGATAATCATGCCTTTGACTTGGCCCTTTATCGATGAAAAATCAGCTTGGTAACTGGGATTAACGGGCGGTGCTTCCTGTCCGTCGGTAATGAAAATAACCGAACTGTCGCTTTTTTTCAGCATGTCCAGCGTGCTCAGCAAGCCTTTGGCGATATTGCTGTCTGCGGCCCAGGCCATGCGCCAGTCGACTTTGCTGATGGCGGTGTCTATTTCCGTATAAGCCGAACAAACTTCCAGCGGCTCGAATAACAAGGTCGAGCGCCTTTCGGTGAACAGGCCTAGCCCGACTTTGGATTCACAAGGTAGTTTTTGCAACAGTTCGCGCAAGGTTTGCTTGACAAAATTCAGGCGGCTGACGGCCTGATTATCTTGCTGGTAGTCGGTTGCATTCATGCTGCGGGTAATATCGATAATAAATGTGTAGTTATAGGTCGGGCTTTTTTGCAGCTTGCTGGGGTATATGAACAGCACCAGCATGGCTAAAGCTGCCAGCAGCAAACACCCGATTCGATAATCTTTTAATGTGTGGTTCATATTTCCTCGTTCCCACGCGCCGCGTGGGAATGCCGTGCCGGACGCGCTGCGTCCCGTATTTGTGCAATGCGTATTTCTATATACTGACCGTGATTCGCGGCGCAGCGCGCCTTGACTGCATTCCCACGCGGCGCGTGGGAACGAGATAATGTATATTGTTCTCGTTCTAGGGGCGTAGGGGCAATCCCTTGTGGTTTCCCTTGATGCCGACGCCTATCAGGGCAACCACAAGGGATTGCCCCTACAATGTTAATCAAGGCAAACCACGCGGAAACCCCGGCACTGTCGTCCACAACTGCGATTTCTGGTTTGTGGGTTCGTCGTCCGGCATGTCGACCCTGTCCATTTCCGGCAATAAGCGCATGGCGACTTCAAGGTTGTATTTCCCATCCCAGTTGCCGCTGTCCAGTGCCAAAGATTGTCGGTAAGCTTGTTTTGCCAGTCCCGCCAAGGGCAAGGCTTGATTCATATTCATGGCTTTTGCCTGTTGTATGGCTTGCTCCAGATACAGATTGCCGAGGTTGTAGCGGGCTTTGGCTTGAAATTTCTGGTCGCCTTTGTCCATAATCAGGCTGAGGGTCGATAACGCTTCATCGTAACGGTGTTTTTGCTTGAAATAAAAAGCCCGCGCCAGTCGTAATTCCGGTTCGCCGCTGATCACTTTATTAACGGCCACATCCTTTCCCGAGGTTAATTGCCTGATTAAATCATTGTCTTGGTGAATGCCGTACAGCATAGCGGCGCTGTAAACGAAAGCCGTTAAAGCGGCCGCCAACATGGCCCACAACGTCATATGCCTGATTGTTCTTATCATCGTTTGATCTCACAAAATTTTGCGCCCAGCAGAGCCAGCAGCAAGAAGGCCGCTACGCTGTAGCAGACTGTCGACAAGTCCTGTTTGGGGATGCGTTCGACATAGTGCATGGGCAGGTTTTCCAGGCGGTTGATGTCGGCAATCGCCTGTTTTAACGCGTCCGGACTTTCCGCTTCATAAGCCTGATAGGGGCTGCCCAGCCCCAGAAAAAACTTGTGCAGATACAGTTCGGGCATGGCCCCAGCGTTGTCGTCCCGGCTGTCTTCAGGCTGATCGAAAATGCCGGGGCTGTTGGCTGTACGCAGGAAAATCCAGTACAGCCGGACTTGTTGTTTTCTAAACCATTCTCGTAATTTCAGTTCGCTGTCGTGATCGATTGCCGCCGCGCCGTCCGAAACCAGCAGCACAATGCGCGAGCCGGTGACGGGTTGCTGTTCAAAAAATGAGATGGCCATCCCTAAGCCTTTGCTGACATGGGTAAAACCCCGAGCCGGTGTCGCCGTCGCAGCAATCGCCGCCTGCACCGCGTTTTTGTTTTCGGTCAGCGGCATTACGAATAGCGGCGAAGTACTGTATTCCGCGACCCCGATTAAATCGTTTTGCCGTTGTTTGACAAAATCGGTCAATAAGCGCCGCGCCGCTGTAGACTTGGATTCTTCCGAACCGTTTGGTGCGCGTCCGGCAAAACTGTTGTCCATGCTGCTGCTGCGATCCAGCAATAACACGATATGTGCGCCATGGCCTATCCTCTCCCGGCTTTGTTCGGTGCGATGCAGGCCCGCCATGCCCAGCACTAACCCGGCGATTGCGACCATTGCGCATAGCCGCAAACAACAGACGATAAAAACCGATAGCGTATCGGCGGGCATCAAGGTCAGCCACGGAGCGGGGCTGGCGCGCATACCGCTGTTGAACAACGGCAACAGGGCGAGCAGCAGGCCTGACAAGATCCACGGGGTATCGACCGCCAAATTCATCGGCTGCCCCGTTCGATTTTCCGGCAGCGCTCGCAGAAGTCTTTTAGTTGTTGCAAATCCTGTGCGACTACAATCATGCCGTCGGAAAAAAAATAGCGGTTGGAGTAGTTGAAAAACCAAGCCAATTGGGAACTTACTTGAAGATATTGCGGGTTGCGCCGGTAAAAATCGCTCAAGCGGTTAGCAAACAGCGGCTGCCCGTTGAGGCTGTTCAAGGCCTGATGGACAAGGGTCAAGGCTTGCTCCATGTCGGCTTTAGACAAGCCCGCCAATTTTCGCAATGCCCGCTTGAACACAGTGCGTCGCGACATGCCGGGAAAGCAAGCGTATAAATAACCCAGATATGCCGCTATCAGCGCAGCAACGGTCAGGCTGGCAGTCAAGCCATAAAGCGCCTGGGTGTTTGCCAATAACGGCGGCGGACTGTCGGGGCGCAGGTATTCGCCCTGTTCGGTTTGGCGCACCACCAATTCCCTGAGCGGGGACAGGGTAAAAGACCAGGCGGGTACGCTTTTACCGACACTTTTTTCGCCTTGGCTGAGTTGCACGGTAAAGCCGGGCAGGGTTAACGATTTAACCTCCAGAGGCGCGTAAAAAACCTGGTAGCGCAAGTCGATCTCATAACGCCGACCGTTTTGTTTAACCGTGACTTGGTTCAGGTTCAGCCAGCGGTTGATTTGGCCTTTGGCGGGTAAGCTGCCGGCTTGCAAACTGATGCCCGAACGGGTTTCGATCACAATGCGTTGGGGGATTTCATCGCCGTTAACGTAACCGAAGGGGCGGGGCGTTTCGACGTTAAAGTAACTGACGGGCTCGTCGATCGAGCCGGAACAGCCCAGCAGCGACAACACCATGATTAACAGAATTCTCATGCGGCCCTCTGCTGTAAATGACGATTAATGGTTTGGGTGCTGTAGCCTTCCGTGATAAATAACGGCTCACTGCCAAAGGCTCTAAAGGTGTTTTTCAGATCGTGTTGGCGTTGCTGATAGGCGGCAATTATTTTTTGCCGTAATGCCGGACGCATGAACAGTGTGCGGGTCGTATTATTTTCCATGTCCTGAAACGAAATAAGGCCCCAATTGGGCAAGGCGGCGTATTCGTCCTGAGTCCATAGCACCAGCGGGATCACATCGTGACCTTGTAACGAACCCAGCACGGCACGTAATTGAGTGAGCTGAAAATGGCAGTCGGATAACAAAAACACCAGTGAGCGCTCGGCGGGCAGAAAGGCTACCGCATTTTGCAGTCCGTTCGCGCCGCCGGTAAAGTTAAGGCCTTCCAGTTGTTTTGCCAGGGTCGACACCCGTCCCAAGTGTTGGCCAGCGGGCAGCAACCAGCGCTGCTCGATACGCTCGGTGCAGCCGATAAAGCCGAATTTGTCGCCGTAATCGAAGGCCGAATGGGCGGCGGTCAGCAAAAACCGGAGCAGGGTTTGTTGTTTATCGGCATAGCCCATCGATGCCGACATATCGGCAATCAGATAGACGTTGACGGTGCTTTGCTGTTGATAGACGCGCACCCGATACGACGAAAACGGGTCGAGCACACTGGCGCGCAAGTCTATGCGTCTGGGGTCGGGGCTGGCGATAAGCGGTTCGTGGCGCTTGAACAATTGCCCTGCGCCGATCATTTGTCCGGGATGAGCACCCGGATAAACGGAGCTTGATTGCCAGGGGAGGCGATAATGTAGCGTTTCGGTCATGGCTTGGTTTTTGTCCTCGTTCCCACGCGCTGCGTGGGAATGCCGTCAAGGCGCGCTGCGCCGAGAGTCACGATTACGCTAGTTCCCAAGCGGGAGAGGCTGTGAAAGTATTAAGAATTTGGAGTACAAACCTAGGTTTGTACTCCAGTAGTCAACTAAAAATCAATAACTTAAAAAATAAGAAAAAGATTTTTAGGTCGGTTTTTACAATACTTTCATAGTCTCGGGAGCTTGGGAACTAGCGCCAAATAATGGATTGTAAGCTTGGCTACTTTGATTTTTGCTTCGTCAGCTCAACGCAGCCGACCGTCGCATCTTCGCCAGACTCGACATAGCAGGCGCTGATGCGGTCAGTGCCGTGAATGCGTCCATGATTGTAGCCTTTGCTATCGACGCCAACCCAGGTAAACGAGGTATTGTCGGGATAGATGACGCCAGAGAAATATTTAGTGCTCGCTGAAAAGGTGAAATGTCCCTTAAACAAGCGCCCCTTCTGTTCTGTGATTTCAATCGTCTTAGTCCAGTTCAAGTAACCTTTTTTGTCGGAATAAGTTTGGTTTTCGCCCGTCCATATGCCCATGAGATTAGGTATGTTCGTGTCGGCCCGTGCGGGCGAGGTGCAGCCCGCAATGCCTGTTAAGACCAGCGCCATGAGCGCGAAATTTATAATTGAGTTATTCATTGATAATCTCCTATTGCATCCTAATCCCGACATTTAAGGCGCCGCCACTTGATCTAAAATCCCCTCGATCAATTCGGGCAACAGCTGTTCTTTTCTGTAAGCATACATCGGGTTTAAAAACAGCCGATGGGTCATGCAGACCGGAAAAACCGCTTGCAGATCTTCCGGTAATACATGATCCCGGCGTTGCAGCCAAGCGCGGGTTTTGGCGACGCGGATTAAATAACTCATACCACGCGGACTGGCTCCTGCCATTAATAATTGCGGCATTTCAACATCGGTTAATTGCACGCCGTATTGTTGCGGCTGATGCGTGGCTTTCCATAAAGTCAGCGCGTAAGCACGGAGTTTAGGACTGGTCTGTATGCGTTGTTGCACCGTTTGCGCCAGCTCATTGAGCCGGTAGTAAATGCCGCTGTTAGTGATGCCGGCGATAAGCCGGTCGGTATCGTGAAAACGGGGATTGAACATCAGCTCGTCCAGCTCGGTATCCCCTCTGGGCATATCGATATTGATTTCCATCATAAAGCGGTCTTTGGCGGCGGCGGGCAGCTCAAAGGTTTCTTCCTTCTCGACGCGATTGCGGTCAGCAAAAACCTGTATGTGCGGTAGTGCATAGTCGCGGTTAAAAGCGTTGATGCTGCGCTCGGCCATTGCTCTTAACAGCAGGGCATGGACTTGCGGCCGGGCGCGGTTGATTTCGTTGAAGAAGAAGGTAGCGAGTGTGTCGCCGTGTTTCAGCAAAGGGCCCGGATCGACGCACGGACGGCCTTGGTCGTTTAAATAGGTGTAATAGATCAAGTCGGCGGGCATCAGGTCAATCGTGCCTTCAATGCGTTGGTAATCGCCGCCCAAGCCTTGGGCAACCGCCCTTAACAACGTGGTTTTGCCGACGCCGACATTGCCTTCCAGCAAGACATGGCCTCTGGCAAAAACGGCCAGGACGATATTTCTTACCGCAGGTTGCAGGCCGATAACGGTTTGATTGATTTGCTGTTCAAACTGTAACGCTTGATCGCGCCAGTCGGTAAGTTGGGTGTCTGTGTTCATTGGCAGTTTTTTATTTTAAAATCTTTTTCATGTCATTACACAAACCGTAGGGGCAATCCCTTGTGGTTGACCTGTAGTTATAATGCCTATCAGGGCAACCACAAGGGATTGCCCCTACGTATAGAAAAAAGGGCATAAGACACAAACAGGCTCACAAGGGGAAGAAAGGCGCAATGCATCTATGCCCAAAACAATGGCTATTCGATGTCGTCTACGTCATAAACAAACTTGCCGGTCTTGGCCAAATGTTCCTGGCGTTTTTTATTGCGCGCTTCCATTTCTATAACCGATTGGGCCTGTTTATTCAGTTCATTGACATCATGTTTCGGGTCATATTTGCTGCCCGCCACTTTGTCCGGGTAGCCAGGCTTGGGCTCCCAGCAAACACCCGGTTCGCTGCAATTTTGACCGTCGTAAGCGATGGCCGTATAAGACAGTGCCGCCAATACGATACCTGCATTAATTAAAAGCATTTTTTTCATCTGTGTTTCCTCTCTATTTTAGCCACTTGGCTTTTTTCGGATCGCCTTTATAGATGTCCCGTATCCAGGACATAATCATCAGCATTTCATCGGTTGATAAGTTGACATATTGCGGCCCCATCATGCCGTTGGCGCCGCCGAACAAGACTTCGAACAAGCCCTTGTCGGTCGCATTAGCCGGATAGGTCCAGTAATCGTCCGCCAGTCCGGGGCCTAGTTTGCCTTCGGCTTCGTGGCCGTGACAGCCGGAGCAGGCGGTCAAATAAAGGTCATGACCCTTTTGTATGACTTCTTTATTACCGTTGTAAGGGTTCTTGCCCGTTTCCTTAAACTGATTGAAAACGGCTTCGTTGCCGCCCGATTTGGCGACGCTCATATCCAGCGGCGCGCCGGTAATGGCGTTACGAAAGGTTATTTCCGCCAAGGCCGCCGTGCTGATCAACACCAGGCCGGCAGCCGATGCGGCTAATAATTTTTTTCTGTTCATTTGTAAGTCCTAATTTCTTTATGATTTTCTAAGGCGCATCGGGTTCAGCAACCAAAGGGATGCCTTCTGCTTCCAGCAACTCGGTTATTTCAGTCCGGTTATCTTCAATAACCTTGTTCAACTGAGCCAGCAAGGTTGGATCGTTTTTTCGAACCCCCATCGATGTACTGAAATGAAAGTCGACTTTTTGCCCGTCTGCGCGAACATTGTCGTCAGGAATCATCGTCATCGCCAACGGTGTCGCCGATGCTTTAACATAGCGCGCCGCAGACGGCCCCCAAAGAGAGGCAATTTCGGCGTGGCCTGATGAAATTTCTGAGATCAGTTTCGATGGCTCATATTTAACATACTGGTTGCGCCGGGATTTAAACCCCACCAATTCCTGGGAGTAATTGAACATATCGTTATAACGCCCGATAGCTCGCAGCATTACTTCAGGCGGTGTGCCGGGCACGAAAGCGATGCGCTGCGCCTTGCGCAATGCCTCGCTGTCCCAATTTTTCAACTCCAGGTTATCGGCTTCACGCGAGATGAAGACGTAGCCGGAGCGGTAGTAAGGCTGGGTAGTCAAAACCCTGGGATCGCCTTTATCGACGCCCATTGCCACATCGCACAATCCTTTATCCAGCGTGTCCCGTATGTAGTAACGCGGATCGCTCCAGCTGACGTATTCGATTTTTCTGCCCAATGCTTTGCCTACCAATTCCGCCAGTTTATTCTCGAAGCCTTCGCCTGCCTTATTGGAATAAGGCATTTCGTCTTCCGCAGCGCAGACTTTTAGCGGTTTGTTTTGTTCAGCCATGGCTTGGGGCATTGCCAAACAGCCCCCCAAACACAAAGCCGTTATGAAAAACTTGTTTATCTGCATATTTACTCTCATTAATGCCGGTTTAATGTAGCTACTTCGCTAGTTCCCAAGCTCCCGCTTGGGAATTCAGTTCTGGAAGCTCCAGCTTCCCGTCTTGCGAAGCTGGAGCTTCGTCATCTGGGTTCCCAAGCTGGAGCTTGGGAACCAGCATAACTTAATACCCTAATGCAAAGACCATCACGCCACCACCTTGCTGCGTATAGTGGGCCAGCTCTTTAAACGCGCCGACTGCGCCCAAACCTGCGGTAGGATCCTGCAAGTCGAACACTAAACCGACGCCGGGCCAGCCGCCGACACCGTAGTAAATCGCCACATATTGCTTGCCTTTATGCCCAAAGGTGATCGGGTGGCCGATAACGCCGGAAGGTAGTTTGAATTTCCACAATTCTTTACCGTTCCGGGAATCCAGCGCTTTGATGTGACCGTCCAAGGTACCGTAGAAAACCAGGTCGCCCGCTGTTGCGGTGGTGCCGCCCCAAACGGCGAATTTTTCCTTGATTTCCCATTCGAATTTACCGGTAACGGAATTCATCGCTTTAACTTGTCCCAAGGTGCCTTTAGGTCCCGGATACATGTTCAGCGTCGCGCCGACAAAGAACTGGCCTGCGCGGTAAGGCAGCATGAACGGTTCCCAGTCCATGCAGATATGGTTGGTGCCCATGAAGAACAGTTTCTTGTTTGGATCGTACGATTCGATGCCTTGGTTGTGATAACCCATGGCGGATGGACAAATCCCTTTGGCTTCATGATCCATGTGGGTGGAAAACTCAGGATCGCGAACCGGCAGGCCGGTTTTTAGATCGACTTTCTTAACCCAGTTGACGGTATCGTCGATTTTAAAGGCGTTGACCAAATCGCCGTTTTCGCGGTTCAAGGTATAAACCAAGCCGTTGCGGTCGGGATGGGTCAGCAGTTTGGTCATTTTGCCGTCAACGAGCTGCTCCGATAAACCCATGTAGTTGACGCCGGCGTAATCCCATTCGTCATGCGGCGTTTTTTGATAACCGAATTTCGCTTCGCCGGTATTGATGTCGCGGCCCCAGATCGTCATCGTCCATTTGTTGTCGCCGGGGCGCATGGTTTCATTCCACGGCGCGGGGTTGCCGGAACCGTAATAGAGCATATCCAGATCGGGATCGAACGCATACCAGCCCCAGTTGGTGCCGCCGCCGATTTTCCAGGCATCGCCTTCCCAGGTTTTAAGGCCCAGGCCGAACTGGCCGTAATGCGGGTTGGCGCTGTTAAAATCCTTTGAGAGTTTTATATCTTCATCAGGGCCGGTGGCGTAAACGCGCCATGCCTGCTTGCCGTCTTTAATGTTATAGGTGGTGGCATAGCCCCTTACGCCCAATTCCGCGCCTGAGCTGCCGACAATGACTTTGTCTTTAGCGACAAAAGGCGCGACGGTCAGCGTGGAGCCCATGGCAATATCGGAATTTTCCATTTTCCACAACAACTTGCCGGTCTTGGCATCCAGTGCAACGATATGGCCGTCCAGTTGATTCTGGAAAATAGTCGCCGGATAATCATCGCCGGCGGGCGCGTATGCCAAGCCACGGTTCACCACGTCGCAACAGGCTACGGCGCGGGCGGCGGGATTTTGCTTGGGCTTGTATTCCCACAAAATTTTGTCCGGCTGATCCAGGTCGATCGCAAAAATATTGTTAGGGAACGGGGTATGCACATACATAATGCCGTCAATGACCAGCGGTCCGCCTTCATGCCCGTTCAGCACGCCCGTGGAAAACGACCAGACCGGTTGTAGATGATGGACGTTGTGCGCGTTGATCTGGGTCATGTCACTAAAGTGGGTGGCGCCGTAGTCTTTGGTCTGCATGACCCAGTTAGTATCTTCTTTCGACAGCCGATCCAGGGCTTTGTTGGCCTGTGCCGGCATCGAAACCGTCAATAGGGCTCCGCTACAGACAGCGGATGCGACAGCGGTGCGGGTGAATTTGGAAATCCGCATAGTTCCTCCAGTGGTTATGATTGTTGTACTTATATAAAGCTATAAAGCCAGCCCGTGCGTATCAATAAAAGTTGAGTAAGTAACCCGCTTTCTTGATCAAAACGCTTGCAATGCCTTATTGAAATGCCGGGCTGAACAGGCGTTCATGGTACGGGAGTCGTTGCTTGTAGCGTTACGGAATAAGCCCGGAAATCGGCGGGAAAAATCCCGGAATAAACCAAGAAAAAATCCCATGTTGCTGGTCGGGATAAAACAGGAAAAGCTCCTATCGATTTGCCGTTTATAAACAGGCATGATGTCCGTTTTGACACGTTGTGGAGCAAAGTAGTGGCAAGTAAGATTAGTGTGTTATTGGTCGATGATCATGCCGTGGTTCGGACGGGTTACAAAGCCTATCTTTCCTTATCCGATAAAATCGGACAGGTTTATGAGGCGGATCGGGGCGAGACAGCCTGTCAAATGTACAGCCAGCATCAACCGGATATTGTGGTGATGGATTTATCGATGCCGGGCATCGGCGGTTTTGAAAGCATCAGGAGACTGCTCAATCGTGATTCGCACTGTAAGATTCTGGTATTCAGCATCCACAATGAACTGGTCTATGTGACGCGGGCGCTTGCGGCCGGAGCCAAGGGATATATCACCAAAAGCAGTATGCCTGAAACGCTGATTACTGCGGTGTATAAAATTGCCCAGGGCGGGACTTATGTCGATCCTGATATTGCCCAGCAACTGGCGGTTTCGATGGCAAGTGAGCAGGACGAAGCGGAAAAAATCAAGCTGCTTTCGCCAAGGGAGTTCGATGTATTCTGTTTGTTGGCGAATGGCTATACCGTTCGGAAAGCGGCGGAAAAATTGTGTTTGAGTTACAAAACGGTATGCAACCACGGCACCGTCATCAAGGAAAAAATGGGCGCGGAAACGCTGGCCGAGTTGACTTTGTTGGCAAGTCGGCAGGGGCTTATTGAAATGCATGAAAATTAAATGATAAAAGGCAAAAGGCGAAGGGGAGGGCAAAAAACATCTTTCGTCATTTGCCTTTTGCCGATTAATGTCTATTATTTTTCCAGCTTTTGCTTTAGCCCCATCAAACCATTCTTAAAAAACGCATTCATCGCTTTAACTGCCGCAGCATCATTCAAGTTTTCAGGCGGAGTATTGCCGCTATCTCCACGATAGAAACGGCTTTTAAGTGTAACCACGCTGGTGTTGGCATCAGCCTCAGCCGTTACTTTCAGGTTGGTGGTGTACGAACCGACCGGAAATGCGGTTACATTTTCGACTTTAAGGCGGTAATTGTATTCATGATCTTTATCGCTGTAAAAATCCAGGCTTTCTACCAGTTGTCCGTCATTTTGCAGGGTAATGGTCCTGATGCCGTCCGAGGCGTTTTTTCCATCCCCTGAACTTGCTTTGACATCAGGATGCCAGCTCACAATGGCGTCAAAGTGCTTGATTGCATTCCAGACCTCATCAACAGGAACATTAATAGTGATGCTTTCGTTGGCTTTTTGTGGGGTGGGGCCGTGAGCAAGAGAGGCCACGGGAAATGATAGGAAACTCAATAATACTAAGGTTAAACGGTTCATGTCATTAATGCCATTTATTAAAATGGCCTATTATTCATAAAATCGAGTAAAAGGTATTGGGTAACTTTCCTGATAATGGCAGGGAAATTTTCGTTTTTTAAAGACTTTAAAAGCCAATAATAAGGCAAATAAGTTTCATAATTGCCTTTTGGTTTCTCCAGGCAAAATACCGGGTCATGACATATATAGTTTCCAAGGCTGTTTTACCACTCATGCTTATCAAGTTAGTGTGTTCCCGCAAATGTGGTTTAATTACGCAACTAAATTCGCTCAGAGGAAAAGATGCTAAAGAAATATTGTGCAGCGCTGCTGCTCATGTTGGTTTTCGGGATTGCGCAGGTTTATGCGGATGGAACCAAGGCGGCGATTGCTAGCGCCCACCCTTTGGCGACGGCGGCCGGTTTTGAAATCCTGGATAAAGGCGGCAATGTTTTCGATGCGGCTGTGGCGGTCAGCGCGACACTGGCAGTGGTCGAACCCTCGGGTTCCGGGCTGGGCGGCGGCGGTTACTGGCTGCTGCACCGGGAGTCGGACGGTTTTGAAACGATGATTGACGGGCGCGAGAAAGCGCCGTCAGCGGCCTATCAGGCCATGTACCTGGATAAGTCAGGCAAGGTGATCCCCCGTTTGTCGCTTGATGGCGCGTTGGCTGCGGCCATCCCCGGACTGCCTGCGGCTTTGGCGCATCTGTCGGAAAAATACGGGCGACTGCCGCTGGCGGCAAGTCTGCAACCTGCGATCAGGGCGGCGAAGACAGGTTTTGCAATCAGCGAAAAATACCGGAAGTTGCTCAAGTTCAGGGTTGAGGTGATAAAAAAGCATCCGCCGACTGCACAGATATTCCTAGTTAATGACAAGATTCCCGAGACCTACTCAATACTCCGGCAGCCGGATTTGGCCGATACCTTAAAGCAGCTGGCTGACTCAGGCCGGGACGGATTTTATGGCGGCGAGACAGCCGACAAACTGGTGACTGGCGTCAACAAGGCGGGCGGTATCTGGACTAAACAAGATCTGGAAGGCTATCAGGTTGTCGAGCGGGAGCCGGTAACAGGCGATTATCACGGCATAAAAATCACCAGCGCCGCGCCGTCATCCTCCGGCGGCATCGTGTTGATTGAGGCGCTGAATATTCTGTCCGGCTATGATTTGAAACAGGCTGATGAACTGACCCGAAAGCATCTTATTACCGAGGCTTTGCGCCGAGCTTGTCACGACCGTGCCTTATATATGGGCGATTCGGATTTTATCGAGATGCCGGTCAAACGCCTGTTGAATGAAGATTATGCGGCCGGATTACGCAGCAGTCTGCGGCCTGACAAGGCCTTGCCCAGCGCAATGCTGTCGGGCGAAATCGAGCGGCAACCGGAAGGCGTCAATACCACGCATTTTTCGATTATTGATGAACAAGGCAATCGGGTTGCCGCGACGATGAGCATCAATTTTCCGTTTGGCGCGGGCTTGGTGGCGGATGGAACCGGTGTGCTGCTGAACGATCAAATGGATGATTTTGCCAGCCTGCCGGGTGCAATGAACGGCTACGGGTTAGTGGGCGGCGTCGCCAACGCCATCGCGCCGGGCAAACGCATGTTGTCCAGCATGACGCCCACTTTCCTTGATGACGGTAAAAATGTTGCGGTGCTGGGAACGCCCGGCGGCAGCCGTATCACTTCGATGCTGCTGCTGGCTGCGCTGGATTTTGCCCAAGGTCATCAGCCGGACTCATGGGTACAAGTGCCGCGCTTCCATCACCAATATATGCCCGATGTGTTGGAATATGAAAAAGGCGCATTGGCGACAAATGAGCTTGCCGGGCTTGCCGCAATGGGGCATCAGCTGAAAGAGGCGCGTTACAATTATGGCGATATGCAGGCGGTGCAGTGGAATAAAACCACGCATCAATTGACTGCGGCCAGTGATCGGCGTGGCGAGGGCAGGGCTGTTGTTGGACAATAGGTTGCTTAGTCTGGCTGGGCGACTGAAGTCGCCCCACAGCAGCAGTTATTTTGTTTGATCCGTTAAGTTGTGCTATGTAGTAATTAGAAAAGTCGTAGGGGCGACCGGCAGGTCGCCCTTGTGATGTAGGTCAAATACCCAATCCAATAGGATTATGAATTGAATTCCGACACTATCCAAATATGGCACGGCAATATTTCCGCCGAAGATGCCGATTATCCAAATTACTGGCGTGTTCTCGATGCCGATGAGCAAGCCCGTGCCGGAAAATTTAAAAACGACTTGCTGCGCAATCGCTATGTCGAGGTGCATGGCCGATTAAGGATGCTATTGGCCCAGATACTTAACGAGTTGCCGGAAAAGATCAACATAAAAACCGCCGAGCATGGCAAACCCTACCTTGCCGATACACCTGAGCGGGCCTTCAACCTGTCTCATTCGGCAGACGCCATGGTGATCGCCGTAGGCCGGAACTGCCGGTTAGGCGTGGATATTGAGTTTTGTAAACCGAGAACCAGTCTGGTTGGGCTGGTCGACAAATGTTTTGCCGATGAAGAAGTCGCCTACTGGAATGCGTTGCCGGAAGCTCAACAAATAGTCGAGTTTTACCGCTACTGGACGCGCAAAGAAGCCTTCGTTAAAGCCACGGGACACGGTATCAGTTTAGGGTTGAGTCTTTGTGTTGTTAACCCTGAAAATCCGGTCAGGTTTTTAAGAGTTCCTGCTGATTGCGGTGAAGCTTCAATCTGGCATGCGCAGGATTTAGACTTAGGGCAGGGCATTTGTAGTGCGTTGGTGGCGGATAGGGATATTGCTGAAGTTCAGTTTATAGAGATGGAATCATGAATTTAAAGGGGGACAATAAAAAGGGCAGGGAACTAACGCCCCAGCCCTTTTTGTTTATGGTTTAACGTTATTTAAGCACTTCCATCTGTACTCTGCGGTTGTTGGCACGACCTTCTTCAGTTTCATTGGTGTCGATAGGTTGGGTCAAACCGTAGCCTCGGGCGGTTAATGTTTTCTTTGCAGGGGTGTTTCGGGTTAAATAGTCTTTAACAGCCTTTGCACGGCGCTCGGATAATCTTTGGTTGTAAGCTGCTGTGCCGGTGCTGCTGGTGTGGCCTTGCACTTCAATGTGTACGCCGGGATTGTCTTTGATGACGGTAACTGCATTATCGAGTTCATGATAAAACTGGGGTTTGATGTTGCTTTTATCGTTGTCAAATTTAACATCGACAATCCAGCAGCCGAATTGATTAACGTGAGCGCCTTTTGGGGTGATCTGGCATTTATCTTTGCAGTTGTCGATGCCGTCGACATCACCATCCAGCGTCGAGCAATCGGCAACCGGGGGTGGTGTGTTACCTTTTAAGAAAATGCTTTGCACAAATTTGGCCATGCCGACGGTGCTGGAAATTCGTTCAGCCGTGGTGCCAAAGCCGCAACCGGTAATGTCTGCAAGCTGGTTTAACGTGGCTTGTCCGTATAAATCCTGTTCATTGCCGACCCAGACTGTATAAACGCATAATTTGTCGCCATACCGTTGTTTCAGGGATTTAACTGCGGGGACAGGGTCAGTGTCCACTTCTCCATCGCTGAGAATTAAAACGGCGATGTTGCCGGTCGTGGCTGATAAGTCTTTGGTTGTTTCCTCGATTCCGCTATCCAATGGTGTGCCGCCGCTTGCGCAGGTCAGTGTGTCTATGCCGCTGCCGAAAGCTGATTTCGAGTAGGGGCTCGGCGCTTGGTTAAGCCGGGTAAAGCTCCAGCCCAGACAAGATCCAAAACCAAAGCTACGAATGCTTGATGTCAGCTTTAGATCAGGGATAGTCAGGTTTATTCGGTTCAGGATTTCTTTTTCAACAGCTAGTTTGTTAGGACTGGGTTGGGCTGGGTAGCCTGCGCCGAGATAATCTTCGTCCATTGATAATGAGGAATCATTAAGGACAAAGAAGTTATCGGCTTTTTGTACATATTGTCCTGAAGATACTAAATCGTTTAGGTTTTTGGCGTGAAATATGTCGAAAGTGCTTAACGGTTGCGAGGCGCAACCGGATATAAGGGCGCTTACAATAGCTGCCGTAATGATGAGTGTTTTTTTCATGAAATTCTCCCAGTTAACAAGTCGTTTAAGATAACGCAATGTTATTCAGTAGCCGTCGTGTTGATTCTAGTATCGTCTTAAATTTGAAATAGATAATCCTAAAATAATCAGTTGGGATGTTAATAACGGCCCCATAGTATAAGAAACAGGATGGTTATAAAATTAGTGGAAACACTTATGGAAAAACTTAGCATCGATTACATCTTAACTTTAGGATTGGCTGTGATAAACGATGTTAAAATAGCCGCCAAGCAAATCTCGACAGAATCTTACTAACCAAACACTATCAAATGACTATAAAAACACGTTTTGCCCCGAGTCCAACGGGTTATCTGCATGTGGGCGGCGCCCGCACCGCTTTGTTTTCCTGGCTTTATGCGCGTAAGCATGGCGGGAAGTTTATTTTAAGGATTGAGGATACCGATCTGGAACGATCCACGCAGGAATCGGTCGATGCCATTTTGGAAGGCATGACTTGGCTGGGGCTGGAATACGACGAAGGCCCGTTTTACCAAACCCACCATTTCGACCGCTATAAAGAGATTATCCAGCAGTTGCTCGACCAGGGCGACGCCTATTATTGCTATTGCAGCAAAGACGAGCTGGAACAGCTGCGCACCGAGCAAATGGCTAACAAGGAAAAGCCGCGTTATAACGGCAAGTGCCGGGATTTGGCGGAGCCGAAAGGCGACCGGGAGGCGGTGATCCGCTTTAAGAATCCGGTAGACGGCGCAGTCACGATACCCGACCTGATTAAGGGCGACATCGTGGTCGCCAATAAAGAGCTGGATGATTTGATTATCGCCCGTGGCGACGGCACGCCGACCTACAACTTGACAGTGGTGGTTGACGATATGGATATGAAAGTCACCCATGTCATTCGCGGCGACGACCATATCAACAACACGCCCAGGCAGATGAATATCCTCAAAGCCTTAGGCGCTACACTGCCCAAATACGCGCATCTGCCGATGATACTGGGGCCGGACGGTGCGAGGTTGTCTAAACGCCACGGTGCGGTCAGCGTGATGCAGTTTCGCGATGACGGCTATTTGCCCGATGCCTTGCTGAATTACCTGGTGCGGCTGGGCTGGTCGCATGGCGATCAGGAGATTTTTACCATAGATGAAATGGTCGAGCATTTTGACTTGGAAAATGTCAATGTGTCGGCGTCTGCATTCAACACCGAAAAGCTGTTATGGCTGAACCATCAGTACATCATGAACAGCGATCCGGCTCATGTGGCGCGCCATCTAAGCTGGCACATGGGTGAGCTGGGCATCGATCCTACCGAAGGCCCGAGTCTGGTCGAGATGGTCAAGGCGCAACGGGAACGCTGCAAGACGCTGGTTGAAATAGCCGCTGCCAGCGTGTATTTCTATAAGGATTTTGAAGCCTATGACGAAAAAGCCGCCAAAAAGAATTTCACCCCCGGTTCGGATCAGGTTTTGGCGAGGCTGCATGATGAATTTGCGGCGGTGAGCGAATGGAATGGTGAGGCCTTGCACCAGATTGTAGTGAATCTGGCCGAAACCCTGGCGCTGGGTCTGGGCAAGGTGGCTCAGCCGTTGCGTGTTGCTGTTTGCGGCTCGGCGGTTTCTCCTGCAATCGATATAACCTTGTCATTGCTGGGCAAAGAAAAAACCTTAGCCAGGATTCAGCGTGCCATAAGCCATATAAAAAATTCAAATTAGTCTTGGCCTCGATAGCTTATTGCTGTAGAATGCGCGTTCTCAACTTAGGGGCCATAGCTCAATTGGGAGAGCGCAACACTGGCAGTGTTGAGGTCAGCGGTTCGATCCCGCTTGGCTCCACCAAAAGTTGATTAAACCAGTTTTAGTCCCCATCGTCTAGTGGCCTAGGACACCGCCCTTTCACGGCGGTAACGGGGGTTCGAACCCCCCTGGGGACGCCACTATACTAAGGCCTATGTCTATAGGCCTTTTTTTATGGTAGTTGAATTTGTTGTACAGGCTTGACTAAACCAGTTTTAGTCCCCATCGTCTAGTGGCCTAGGACACCGCCCTTTCACGGCGGTAACGGGGGTTCGAACCCCCCTGGGGACGCCATTAATTGAAAGGGTTATCATTGTGATAACCCTTTTTTTTGTCTGTCGGTTTTGTTTGGCATCGGACAATCCTTATCAAAAACGGTAATTTTTTATATTATTGTCATTTTAATCTGTTATAAGAAATAGGTGCTCCGCTTGTAAACTCCACCCGTTACAATACGCAATCCGGATTAAAAAACATGATGAAAATTCTAATGAAGAAAAGCTGGGCTTATTGCCTGATTAGCGTGGCGTTGCTTAGCTGTACTGCGGCAGACAGCGTCAAGCCCGAGACCGCCAAGGTCAAAAACGTGATCATGATTATCGGCGACGGCATGGGGCCGCAGCAGGTCGGCTTGTTGCTGTCTTATGCCAGACAGGCCCCGCACAGCGTTATCGCTAGCCGCACCACCGCGTTAGACCGGATGATGGAGCAGGGCCGACTGGGCATTTCGATGACCTACACCGCCGATACGCTGGTGACCGATTCAGCCGCATCGGCAACGCAGTTGGCAACCGGAAAATTTGCCGGTGCGGAAATGCTGGGCCTGGATAAAGACGGCAATCCTCAGGAAAATATTATCGAAAAAGCCCGGCGCATGGGTAAAGCGACCGGTTTGGTTTCGGATACGCGCATTACCCATGCAACCCCCGCTGCCTTTGCCGCACACCAGACGCATCGCAGCCAGGAAAACAGCATCCCGGAAGACTTGCTGGCAACCGGGGCGGATGTGATGTTCTCGGGCGGCTTAAGCTTTTGGTTGCCCGAGCAGGCCAACGACAAAAACTCTGCGCTGCACCGGCAACTGGCGCAGATGACCGGCAACAGTATTGAGATCAAGTCATCGCGCAAGGACGCCAAAAACCTGTTAACTGTAGCTGCTGAGCAACAAGGCTACGCGCTGGCGTTCAACAAGGCGCAACTGCAACAGGCTACCGGCAAAACGCTGGGCTTGTTTGCCGAGTCCGGCATGGCAAACGGCATTGTTGAAACCAAAAATCGTGATAATGTTTTGCATACTCAGCCGACGTTAAAGGAAATGTCGGAACAAGCCTTGGAGATTTTAGGCCGCAACGAGCAGGGCTTTTTCCTGATGATCGAATCCGGGCAAATCGATTGGGCCGCGCACCGCAATGATACCGGCCTGCTGTTACATGAAATGCTGCGTTTCAACGACACCTTGAATGCGGTGCTGGATTGGGCTGAAAACCGGCAGGACACTCTGATCATAGTCACCGCCGACCATGAAACCGGCGGCTTCGGCTTTAGCTATTCCGGCGTAGACATCCCCAAGCCGCACAGCCTGCCGGGAGTTGCATTTGCAGGAGGGGCATTGTTCCAGCCCAACTTTAATTTCGGCAATCCCGATGTATTGGACAAAATTTACGCGCAACAACTGAGCTATCACGATATTTTTAGCCAGCTTGATAAGCTGCCTAAAGACCAGCAGACACCGTTAAAACTGACCGAACTGGTTAACCGCTACACGGAATTTAAGATTACCGAGGCGCAAGCGGTAAAAATCCTGGCAACCGAAGCTAACCCGTTGTATCGGGCAGGGCATATGTCGTTGGGCGAGAAAACAGTACCCAAAATGGAAGTCAACGGTGCGTTCTTCGTTTATCAAAAAGAGAACCGCGAGAACCTGCTGGCTCAGGCCGTTTCCGCCAGCCAGCAGGTAGTCTGGGCGACCGGAACCCACACCAGCACCCCGGTGTTCGTGTTTGTAAAGGGCGAGGAGCAAACCATGCAGCCCTTTGCCAAAATCCTGCACCATACCCAGTTGGGCCGGTTGGCGATTGATGCCTTGCAGTGAATGCAGCATTTTAAAAAAGGCGATTTATCCACGAAAAGCACGAAAGACACGAAATAATTATTGGTAGTCCTCAATATTTGGGGGAATGTCTACAGCAGAATCTCTTTGAGTATTTTCGTGCTTTTTGTGTTTTTCGTGGACGGTTTGGTTTTTGAATGATCATTACGATGTCATCATATTTTAATGTGGCTGGCTCAGAATAACCCCTTGAATCATTTATCAAGGGTTAACTGCCATGAACAAATTCACACTGAACAATCTCAACATAGTGACAGCATCATTGGCTATGTCAGTTTTGGCTTTAGTTGTAACCTGGGGCGTTGAGCTATTGGTTAAGGAGCTGTTTCGCTTGGGGTAAGGTGCGCATCGCGCACCCATATATCTGGACTCAACAATTCAAGCGCAATTATCTAAAATTATATATAATGCAAGCATAAATTCTTAGTCACTACCGGACTTTTATCATGGCATTAAAATTTTATGACAGTCCATTTCACGTTAATCACGATGCGGAAACGGCAAGCAAAATGGTCATGAAAATGGATTTATCCATTATGCTCAGCCGCTTAATCGAAAGCAAACAATGGACGCAGGTGCAGGCGGCGGAACAGCTCGGGGTCAAACAATCGCGCATATCCGATTTGGTGAACGCCAAAATTGAAAAATTCACCATTGATGCGCTGTTCGATATGCTCGATAAGTTCGGCTTTCAAGTAAACTGGACTATGCCGTCATTACAAAAAGCCACCATGGTTATAAAAGCCCCCTACGGCCATAGAATTATTTAAACCGGGTCAAAACCGGCAATAACTCACAACCACCCTTTCCGCTTAAAAAACCAATAAGGCGCAATCCCCGACAGCAGCATTAAGCCCAGCGCGCTGGGATAACCCAGCTGCAAATTGAGTTCCGGCATGTGTTGGAAATTCATGCCGTAAATGCTGGCGACCAAGGTAGGGGGCAGAAAGACCACGGCGGCTATCGAAAAGATTTTTATAATCTTATTTTGGGCAATGTTGATAAAGCCTTGGGTCGAGTCCATCAGGAAGTTGATTTTATCGAACAGGAACGTGGTATGCGACATCAAGGTGTCCACGTCGCGCATGATCTCCCGCGCCGTTTCCTGCAACTCGGGGTGGTCGCGCAAATGCCGTTGCAGAAAGGATATGGAGCGTTGCGTATCCATCAGGCATAGCCGAACTTTACCGTTGCTGTCTTCCAGTTTGGCCAGTTGATCGATGGCGTTTTCAAGGTCGGAGTCTATTTCTTCCAGCACCAGATAACTGACATCTTCCAGTTTGCGATGAATGTCTTCCAGCGCATCGGCGAGGTTTTCCACTTTTTGCTCGAAGATAAGCACCAGCAATTCCTGCGGCGAATGCGCCGCTACCTGCCCATGCCGGGCGCGCATACGCAGCAGGCGAAAATCGGCTAGCGCACCTTCACGCAGAGTGATTAGTCGGTCGCTTTGCAAGATGAAGGCGACGGTCGCGGTGCTGTGCCGTCCTTCGCTTTGGGCCAGAAACAAGGAGCGCACGTGGACGCCGGTGTTGTCGGTAAAGTAACGCGCGGAGGATTCGATTTCCTCCACATCATCCGATTCGGGCAGCGTGGTGCGCAGGAATGCTTGAAGCTGGGCGCGCTCATTGTCGCTGGGATCGTGAGCGTCGATCCAGGCGGCTTTGGCGACTGCTTGCTTGATCTGGTCTTCGGTCGGCGTTTGCTCTCTGAGCCGACCTTTGTCGAAATTGAATAGTCGTAACATTAGGAGTATTCCCGTTTTTTATACTTTATATTTATTCAGGCAGGCTATCGGGGCGAATCAGCGTGACCAATTTGGCGCTGCCTTCGGCCAGTTCTGTCCAGTCGCCGTCAAAGGTGAGGTGGGCCAATGCGGCGGTAGGCAGGCATTTCCCGTTAGCCGATAACGGAATCGTATGGGGGGTTAATTTTAACAGCAAGTCTTCCAGGCCGGGGTTGTGGCCGACCAATAGTACGCGCCGTTGATGGCCGCCGGTTGTTAATAGGGCAAGCAAGGTCTGGGCGTCCGCTTCATAAATACGCGAGTCGCAGACTATAGCCGACTCGTCTATATCCAGTTGCCTGCAAACCCGCTGCGCAGTCTCCAAGGCCCGCGTCGCCGGAGAACTGAGTATGGTGTCGGGTATCAAGTGCTGTTCATATAACCAACGCCCGATTCGCTTGGCGGCGCGGCGTCCGCGTTTTTTCAAAGGGCGGGAAAAATCATCCATCTCAACCGACCAATCCGACTTGGCATGACGTAATAATAAAAGTTCGTGTGTCATAAAATAGCTCTGCCAATCAGGGTGATGTCGGACATTTGTAGGCCTGCAATACTATACCAGCTTATCGTTACAAATTTATTACTCTAAAGTAAAAAAACAGCTGAAAGCTAGGCAATTTGAGCTATACGAGATTTTAGTGGGGCGAATCTGATCGGTGGTACTACTTATTGATTGAAGGGATTGATTTCTCTATGCTACAAACGGTTATACAATATCAACTGGGTTTTTAAGTTAACTGATAACAATGAGGTGAGTCATGTCTGTAAAAGAAGATTTTGAAAATTTATTGGATAAGTTGCAAGTAGAGCGCGATGAAATCAATTTAAAACTGCATCTGGCTTCGATGGAGGCCAAGCAGGAATTTGAAGAAGCTGAAAAACAATGGCACCGTTTGAAAATTAAAGCTGCCGAAATTGCGGATGAGTCGGTGGAGACTTCCGAGGAGTTTATAGCCAAGGCCAAGATAGTCGGCGAGGAACTTAAAGATGCTTACTACCGCATTGGCAAACGCTTGGCGGATTAGGCTTAAAATACGTCCTGATTAGCAAGGAACTTAAGCCAAACACCGTCATACCGGCAGGGATGCCGGTATCCAGTGCCAGGGATGGTAAATTGCCAATATATCGCTACGGCTGTGTTAGGTTCGATGCTAGGCTATAGCATCACATCCATGTGACTGGATTCGCTTCGCGCTCTAACGGATCCGGCATCCCTGCCAGAATGACGAACTTTTTGGTGTTGGCTTAAGTTCCTTGCTAATCAGGAAGCACTCTCTTAATCAAGGAAGTGTGCTTGGGTTTTCTCGGGGACATATAAATCAGGGCTATGGGGAGTTCCTGTTAATATGTCCTCAAATTTGCAAGGAGAATAGGGTATGAGTTTTTCACGTTGGGTACTGTTGGTCGTTATCGTCGCCCTGATTGCGGCGTTTTTTATGTTTGATCTGCAATACTATTTAACGCTGGAAACACTTAAGGCGCAGCAGGCTGCTATCGACACTTATCGCATCAATCACCCCATTTTGGCGGTTGCAGTCTATGCGTTGATTTATATCGCGGTGACCGGTTTGTCTTTGCCGGGAGCTACCATTCTGACCCTAGCCGGTGGTGCAGTATTCGATTTGTTATGGGGGACGTTGATTGTCTCTTTTGCTTCCACGATCGGCGCAACGCTGGCCTTTCTGTCGGCGCGTTTTTTGTTTCGCGATGCGGTGGAATCCCGTTTTGGCGATCGCCTAAATGTCATTAATAAAGGTATGGACAGGGACGGCGCTCTGTATCTGTTTACGCTGAGATTGGTGCCGGTTTTTCCGTTCTTTGTGATTAATCTGGTGATGGGATTAACCAGCCTGAAAACGCAGACGTTCTATTGGGTCAGCCAAGTTGGCATGTTGGCCGGTACCGTGGTTTATGTGAATGCTGGAACTCAGTTGGGTAAGCTGGAATCATTGTCGGGTATTTTGTCTCCGGGGTTGCTCGGCTCTTTTGCTTTACTGGGTATTTTTCCGTTGCTGGCGAATAAAGTCGTTGAAGCCATCAAGGCAAACAAGATCTATGCACAATGGACTAAACCTCAGCGCTTTGACAATAACATCGTGGTTATCGGCGCAGGCTCAGGCGGTTTGGTCACCGCCTACATCGCCGCCACTGTCAAAGCCAAAGTCACCTTGGTTGAAAAGCATAAGATGGGCGGCGATTGTCTGAATACCGGTTGCGTGCCATCCAAATCCTTAATCCGTTCCGCCAGGTTGCTAGTCCAGATGCGTCGGTGCGCCGATTTCGGTATCAAAAAGATCGACCCCAAAGTGGATTTCGCCGAGGTGATGAATCGGGTGCAATCGGTTATTAAAACCGTTGAGCCGCATGATTCCGTGCAACGTTACACTGAGCTTGGTGTGGAGGTGATCGAGGGTGAAGCCCAGATTATTTCGCCCTGGGAAGTGCAGGTGAAAACAGACGGTGAATCCCGGATCATAACCACGCGCGCCATCGTTATTGCTGCTGGAGCGCGCCCATTCGTTCCGCCGATTCCCGGCATTGAGGACATCGATTATCTGACTTCCGATACTGTTTGGGATTTGCGCGAATTGCCCAAGCGATTGGTCGTACTCGGCGGCGGGCCTATCGGTTGCGAACTGGCGCAAAGCTTTGCCCGGTTAGGCAGCAAGGTTACCCAGGTCGAAATGCTACCCCGATTGTTGATCAGGGAAGATGCCGAAGTCTCAGAGACCGTGATGGCAAAGTTTCGTCTGGAAGGCGTTAATGTGCTGGTCGGTCATACCGCCAAAGGCTTTATTATCGAACAGGGTGAAAAGATCCTGATTGCCGAATATGACGGTAAGGAGCGGCGTATTCCCTTCGATCAGCTATTAGTGGCGATAGGCAGGGTTGCCAATATCCAGGGTTACGGTCTTGAACAGCTGGGCGTTGAAACTTCGGCTAACCACACCATTGAAATCAATGAATTCCAGCAGACCAACTACCCGAACATCTTTGCTTGCGGTGACGTATCCGGCCCGTTTCAGTTTACCCATGTTGCCGCCCATCAGGCTTGGTACGCAGCAGTGAACGCATTGTTCGGCAGTGTTATTAAATTTAGCACCGATTACTCGACGATCCCCTGGGCCACCTTTACCGATCCCGAAGTTGCCAGGGTCGGTCTGAATGAGCAGGATGCAAAGGCCAAAGGTGTTGCCTATGAAGTCAGCGTCTATCATCTTGATGAGCTGGATCGTGCGATTGCCGACGGCGTAGCGCACGGTTTCGTCAAAGTTTTAACCGCGCCGGGAAAAGATAGGATTCTCGGCGTAACCATTGTCGGCGAACAAGCAGGGGAATTGATCGCCGAGTTTGTGCTGGCGATGAAACACAATATCGGCCTGAACAAGTTGCTGGGCACCATTCATATTTATCCGACCCTATCGGAAGCCAACAAATATGCGGCCGGAGTCTGGAAGCGTAACCATGCGCCGAAAGGCTTGTTATGGTGTGTCGCCAAGTATCATGATTGGCGCAGAGGATAATATATCTTACGGTTTTTAAAAGCCTGATATTAATCAAGGCTACTTTTGGCTATAATCTGGGGTAACTATTAAACCCGCGCAGTGCAACGCAAATAAAACGTAGTTTTGTTCAGCATCAGGGTCAGGTTCCAGTTAACAGGAGTAACCATTTGAACCCACAGAACAAGATTTTATTTGCAGGCGATCCGCACGGAGACTTCAAGCCGCTGATTGCGGCAGTGCATCAATACCAGCCCGAAGCCGTTGTGTTGCTGGGCGATTATGACCTGGAAATACCCTTGGAAGCCTGTTTGCAGGAAATTGTCGGTTTAACCCAAATCTGGTGGATTGCCGGGAATCATGATTTTGAAACACCCGCCAAGCATAAATATCTGTTTGATTCGGCTTTGGCCGATAATGGGTTGCACCTGAAAGTCACGGAAATAGCAGGTCTTAGGGTTGCCGGGTTAGGCGGTATTTTTCTGGGCCGGGTCTGGTATCCGCCGCAAAAACCAAAATGGCGGGACAAGCAGCATTATCTGCATAATCAGCCTGCCAACCTTAGACATTCGGCGTTGTCATTAAAATACAAAGCCGCGATTTGGCATGATGAGTTTGAGGCATTAAAGACGCTGAAAGCGGATATTCTGGTGACTCACGAGGCTCCGGGATCCCACCGGCACGGCTTTGATGTGATTGGCGATCTGGCCGCCGCGATGGGGGTGAAAAATATCTTCCATGGTCATTTGCATGAAAATTATGCTGCTATTGTTAAACACAATATCAGGGTAGTTGGCGTGGCGGACAGGGAAGTGGTCGATTTGGTGGGGAATACGTTAACTTATTCCGGGTGATGGGGGCTTGAAGGTTCAAAGCCAGATTTGAACTCCGTCATCGGGAGTCCAAAGCTGGCTTTGGCTGTGTACGTTCCAGTCCAGTTACGAAGTTTGACTGCTCAAATAATCCTCATAATTGCCATTGAAATCGACAATCCCGTTCGGGGTCAGTTCGATAATCCGCGTTGCCAGCGACGACACAAACTCCCGGTCATGACTGACGAATATCAAGGTGCCGGGATAATTTTCCAGCGCGGTATTCAGCGATTCTATCGATTCCATGTCCAAATGGTTGGTCGGCTCGTCCATCACCATGATGTTGTTCTTTTGCAGGATCAGCTTGCCGAACAACATGCGGCCTTGCTCCCCGCCGGAGATGACTTTAACGGATTTGTTGATGTCGTCTGCGCTGAACAATAACCGCCCTAAGGTGCCGCGTATGGCTTGGTCGTCGTCCGACTCCTTGCGCCATTGACTCATCCACTCGATCAGCGTCATGTTTTCGGCGAAGTCTTCGGCATGATCCTGGGCGTAGTAACCTACCTCCGAGTTTTCCGACCATTTGACCTCACCGGCATCCGGTGTTAAATCGCCGACCAAGGTGCGCAGCAAGGTTGTTTTACCAATACCGTTGGGGCCGAGTACCGCAACACGCTCGCCGACCGGAATCATCAGATTCAGGTTTTTGAATAAGGGTTCGCCCCCATAACCTTTAGTTAAATTTTCAACTTCCAGCGCCAAACGATGCAGCTTTTTAGTCTGGTCAAAGCGTAGGAACGGATTAACTCGACTTGAAGGTTTGACTTCATCCAGCTTGATTTTGTCCAATTGCTTGGCGCGCGAAGTAGCCTGTTTGGCCTTGGACGCATTCGCCGAGAAGCGGCTAACGAAGGTTTGCAGCTCGGCAATCTGAATTTTTTTCTTGGCGTTTCCGGCAAGCAATCGATCACGCACCTCGGTCACCGCGATCATGTAATCGTCATAATTACCTGGATAAACACGCAGTTCGCCATAATCCATATCGGCCATGTGAGTGCAAACGCTGTTTAAAAAATGGCGGTCATGCGAGATGATAACCATGGTGCAGTCGCGTTGGTTAAGAATGTCTTCAAGCCAGCGGATGGTGTTGATGTCCAGGTTGTTGGTCGGCTCATCCAGCAGCATGATGTCGGGATTGGAGAACAACGCCTGCGCGAGCAAGACCCGCAGCTTCCAGCCTGGTGCTACCGAGCTCATCAAGCCGTTATGCTGTTCTAGCGGAATTTCCAGTCCCAGCAATAATTCGCTGGCTCTGGATTCTGCGGTATAGCCGTTGAATTCGGCAAACACCGATTCCAGCTCGGCGGCATGCATATAGTCGTCTTCGGTAGCTTCCATGTTCGCGTAGATCGCATCGCGTTCAGACATCGCCGCCCACATCTCGGCGTGTCCCATCAGTACCACGTCCAGTACCCGATAGTCTTCATAGGCGAATTGATCCTGACGCAAGTTGCCCAGGCGCTCATTGGGGCTGATGCTGACGTTGCCCGCTGACGGTTCCAGGTCGCCGCTCAAGATTTTCATGAAGGTCGATTTGCCGCAGCCGTTCGCGCCGATCAGGCCGTAACGGTTGCCGTCGCCGAATTTGACTGAGACGTTTTCAAACAGGTGTTTAGCCCCGAACTGCAGTGTGATGTTAGCTGTAGAAATCAAGTTTTTGTTCCGAAGATTAAAGGTGAAAAAGGTAAAAGGCTAAAGGCTAAAGGCAAAATAGAACGCGGATGACGCGGATGATTATGATTGAATAAGATTTTTTCTTGAATTATCGGCGTTTATCATATTTATCAGCGTCATCTGCGTTCCATTGTTTTTGATGGCGCTTGAGTTAACTAAGCCAGACCTCAGGCGCTATATTGGCCGTATTTTGATCGTCGCTGACCCAAATTTGCCCGTCCTGGATGCTGATTTGCAATTGCATGGTGCGCTTTACCATCGGTGCGAGTTGGTCGGTGGCTTCCTTGGGCAGGTTAATGACCGTCAGGTTTTTAAAGCGTTCCAGCTTGGCTTGGATCTGATTCCACCAGACCGTATTGCGTCCGCCGTAAGTGTAGAGGATGACTTTATCGGCGCGACTGGAGGCCTTGCGGATGCGTTTTTCATCAGGCATGCCCACTTCAATCCACAGCTCAATATCGTCGGTCAGACTTTTTTGCCAGAGTTCGGGTTCATCGTCAGTGCTCAGGCCTTTGGTGAATTGCAGGTATTTATCGGCATTAATCGCAAAAGCCAGCAGGCGCGCCATCATTCGCTCTTCGGTCTCTGAAGGATGCAGGGCAATGGTCAGGTTATGTGCTTGATAATAGCCCCTGTCCATGTCTGAAATCTGACAGTCGGCTTTATAGATGGTTGACTTAAGCGCCATTGAGCGGTTTTTTACGGCTTTGAAAAATAAAGTCCTATTCTAACAGATTTTAGCCTTCGAGTGTTTTACAGTAACAGCTTATCGTCTATGGCTATAAAACGGTCGGCCGAATTAATCAGCGAGGGAGCGGTCAGCGCCGGGACGCCGTAAACTTCCGTCGTTACGCCGTAAACGATTCGGGCCTTGTCCAATAACAGGTCGAAGTCGCCGTCGCCGGATAACAAAACAATCACATCGGCCTTGGCCGCATAGTCGATCACATCCAGCGTAATGCCGACATCCCAATCGCCTTTCGCGGAGCCGTCGCTACGCTGGATGTAAGGCTTTAGTTTGACTTCAAAGCCGATATTCCTGAGTATTTGCTGAAATCCTTGCTGCTTGCTGTCGCCCTTGTCGATTGCATAAGCAAACGCCGCGACCACTTCCCTGTTGGCAGTCGCCTGCGCCCAGAATGCAGCGTAGTTAAAATGCCGCTGGTAACTTTGTCGGGTGGTGTAATAGATATTTTGCACATCGGCAAAGATGGCGACTTTTCCCACCGTTATTTGAGGAATGAACAGCAATAATCGCTAGGCGTTTTAACTTTCATCGTGAACGCGGCATTAGCAGGTACGTTGAAAGATTCGCCGCCTTTGATGCTTTGCCATTCTGCGCCGGGCAATAACACGTCCAGGCCGCCGTCGATGATTTCCATTAACTCAGGATCTGCGGTATTGAAAGTGTATTCGCCGGGCAGCATGAAGCCCAAGGTTTTGGTCGAGCCATCCGCAAACTTGATAGTCCGGCTGCTGACATTGCCGCCGAAGTAGACATTGGCTTTTTTGACGACGGTTACGTTATTGAATTCTGACATGGGTAGTCCTTTATGGGGAATGGATAGAAGGGGCGCAATAATACCAGATTGTGTTGATTTTGCGAGTTATGAGAATGTGGACGACACTGATTAGGCGGATTATATGTGCTATCTGAATTCTGGCGATATAAGTTGTCGGATTCAATCGCCGTCGCGGAAAGCTGTATTATAATCGGTGTGGGAGAGGGCGTAATCCAGTTTTTCAGACCTGATTATGGCTGAGTGAATTGATGCAAAGTTAGGATAGCAGGTTTTTGTTATTTTCGTTAGGATCATAACGATCAGCAGCTTTACGCAAAAAATGCACTTGCACCGCCCAACGTTCCCGCCATGTTAAAGGGCGATCCATACTGTCTGATAACAGACAACTAATATCTTTACAGGTTTTCATGATTTTCTCTTGGTAGTAAACCAGCGTTGTTCCAGGCATTCGCGCAGCCCTAGCCGCGCTCGGTGTAAATAAACACGGCAAGCGCTATGGCTGATATTCATATCCTGGCAAATTTTTTCGGTTTCCAGTCCGACCATTTCACGCAGCATAAAAGCCCGCGCGCGTTGTTCGGATAGATTCTTTTGACACCATTCAAACACGTCCCAAAATTCGTCTTGCTCCAAGGCATGGTCTGGGTTATTCCATGCACTGGGCGCCCCTATCCAGCGGCCTTTACCGTCGAATATCAATTGCTCCAAGGCGGCATTGGGATCGTCCTTGTTCTCGCTTGTCGGATCTCCCAGTGAATAATGCCTTTCAGCCGCACGGTAATGGTCAGCAATTTTGTGTTTTAAAATGCCGATTAACCAAGTTCTGACCGCTGACTCACTACGAAAACTATCACCTGTTTGTAAGGCGGCTAATAGTGTTTCTTGCACTGCATCTTCGGCAACCGCTTCATCGTGCAACTGTAACAATGCGTAACGTAGCAGGATGGTTCGGTGATCGTTTAACTGGTTTTTATCCATCGGTTATTCTGGGATGCGGCGGAATGCGCTTGGCGATATTTTAAAGCAAGGCGGATTCAACTCCGAAGTGCAATCCCAGTAATCATGCGGCTTTGCTTGTAAGTGTATTTGCATTTTTTGTAATCGTATTTTAGCGGAGATAGTTACGCTATTGTTAACATGATGCAAAGTGCGAAAGTCATTTGGTTGATTTTAGCGCTTGATCTGACCGGAGCTTAGCAACGATCAGATCGACAAACGACCTGACTTTTGCCGAAGCATAACGGCCTTCGCGATGTATGACGTGAATGGGCAAAGGCTCCGGTTCGAATTCGCTCAAAATCGTTTGCAGTTGCCCCGATGCTTGGTAAGAGGCAATCTGATAGGACAATAGCCGCGTAACCCCCATTCCCAGTAAGACGGCTGCAATCGCGGAATCGTTACTGGTCACCGTTAAACGCGGCTTGACCCGTACGACTAGCCCTTCGGCAAATTTCCATTCTATAGCCGGTGAAACGGCGCTGGCAGCAACCACGAGGTGGTTCGCCAGATCCGATGGCTTGTCAGGCGTGCCATGCTTAGCCAGATAGGCGGGCGAAGCGCAGACAACCCGACGGATAGAGCCGACACGAATGGCCTTCATGCTTGAGTCCGGCAATTCGCCGATCCGTATGCCGACATCAAAACCTTCCTCCAGCAAGTTTACGATCCGATCCAGAAATACGGCGGATATTTCCATATCAGGATAGCGTTGCAAATAGTCAACGATACCAGGAATCACAAATAGCTTGCCGAACAACACCGGCGCCGTAACCGCCAGCTGACCGCGCGGTTCTGCATTGATGCCTGCTGCGGCTTCATCTGCCTCGTCTACCTCATTAATGATGCGCCGGGCATCTTCGAGATAGCGCTGCCCTGCATCTGTCACGCGCACATAGCGAGTCGTCCTGGTAAGCAGTTTGATACCCAGCCGGTCTTCCAGCGCCGCGATAGCGCGGGTCACTGCTGGCGGCGACATGTTAAGCCTGCGTGCGCCGCCGGCGAAACTCTGCTCTTCCGCAACGGCAACGAACACCGTCATTAACTGTAATCGATCCATTAATTATTCCTATTATCGGAATAGTATATTGTAATTAATGATTATTCTTCTTTCCAGTGGAATTTAATAAACTAACCCCGCTCGCAATACAACGAGTAAAACAACTGTCTCAACCTGACTTTTTTGGAGCATCATCATGAGCCGTATTAATACCGTCACCCACGAAACTGCCAATCCCGAACAAAAAGCGTTATTTGACGCTATCCAGTCTCAACTGGGCATGGTGCCCAACTTTTTAAAAGTATTCGCTAATTCACCTGCTGCACTGCGCGCTTTTCTGGGCCTGCATGGCATCGCAAATGAAGGCAGTTTGGATCCCCAAACCCGTGAGCGTATTGCTTTAGGTCTGGCGCAACAAAATTCTTGCGAATATTGTCTGTCCGCCCATACCGCCATTGGCCGTAAAGCCGGATTAACCGCCGCCGAGATCGAAGCTAATCGCGCCGGTACCAGTCAAGACGGGAAAGCCGCTGTAGCCGTGCGCTTTGCCCGCTCGCTGGTTGAAAATATGGGCGAAGTCACCACCGCCGAAATTACCGAAGCGCGTAACGCCGGTTATAGCGATGGCGAAATTGTCGAAATCATCACTCATGTCGGTATGAATGTGTTAACCAATATGATAGGCAAAGCCAGCCGAGTGGAAATCGATTTTCCGAAAGTTGCGCTTAAAATCGCCGCGTAAAGCAACTCGCAAAAAATAAACCACAAATACAATGGAACGCAGATGACGCAGATGATTATGATAAACAGGGATAATCCATGAAAAATCTGCGTCAATCATAACTATCAGCGTCATCTGCGTTCTATTTTTAGTTGATTCATTGTGTATTTTATTTATTGCGAGTTGCCTAAGCACCATTGCTGCAATCATCCGGCGGTGTCCTGCGCCGCCGGTTTCTCCGGAGAACGCCGATGGCTAACGCATTTGCTGAAATTACCTTTACCCCCAGTGTTAAGGCGGCCCAAAGTTTGTACGGCAGCCGTCAGGCGAATCAAGGCTTCGAGTTGTCGGAAGATGCCAAAAATCAATTGACCGGGCGCGAGCTTGAGTTTATTGCCGAGCGCGACAGTTTTTATCAGGCTACCGTATCGGAAACCGGATGGCCTTATGTGCAGCATCGGGGCGGCCCGGCAGGTTTTCTAAAGGTGCTTGATGAACGCACCCTCGGCTTTGCCGACTTTCGCGGCAATAAGCAGTATTTGAGCGTCGGCAACCTCAACGCCAATAACCGTATTTCCCTGATCTTGATGGATTACCCCAATAGAAGACGCTTGAAGATATGGGGCCGTGCCCGTATCGTCCATGAAAACGAAGAACCCGAATTAATCGCGCAACTTGAAGTGCCGTCCTATCGCGCCCGAGTTGAACGGGGCATCGTCATCCATGTCGAGGCCTACGACTGGAATTGCCCGCAACACATTACGCCGCGCTATTCAGAGGCCGAAATAGACAATCTGATTGCCCCGCTAATGGAAGAAAATAGAGCGTTAAAAGCCAAAGCCTCGGCAATCGGAACGGCTGGTGCTTGACCTGTAAACTAACCGGAGGAAAAACCATGATGACCCTTTACGAGTTCGCCTTATCCGGCAACTGCCATAAAATCCGCCTGCTGTTGTCGCTGCTGGACATAAGCTATCAACGCACCGCTGTCAACGGCTCAGAGCGGCAGCACAAGGCGGAAGATTTTTTGAAAATGAATCCTTTCGGCCAAGTGCCCGTGTTAACCGATGGCGACACCGTCATTCGGGACAGCCAGGCCATTCTGGTTTATTTGGCCCGAAAATATGGCAATGAACTTTGGTTGCCAACCGACGCGGCGGCATTGGCCGAAGTGATGGCTTGGCTCTCATCCGCTGCCAATGAAGTGGCGATGGGGCCGAACCGGTTACGCCTGCATTTTAAATTCGGCCGCGCTATTAACATTGATGAATCCAGGCAAACCGCCTCAAACTTGCTGAACATCCTGCAACAGCGCCTTGACAATCATCGTTGGCTGGCTGCCGGTCAAATAACCGTCGCCGACATCGCTGTTTATCCTTATATTGCATTGGCGCCGGAAGGCAAAATCGATCTTGAACCCTATCCGGCGGTCATAGCCTGGATAAATCGAATTCAGGCACTGCCCGGCTACGTCGGCATGCCGGGAATGCGGCAATCCGAATAGCTTGCCAAGCTTTAAACCACCTCATTAACCAAGGAGTTATCAATGAACACTACCGAAGCAGCACGCCCCCCATTACCGCCATTTACTCATGTGACAGCAAGCCAAAAAGTCCGCATGGCCGAAGATGGCTGGAACGGCCGTAATCCTGGGAAAGTTGCTCTGGCCTACACCATCGACAGCCAATGGCGGAATCGCGCCGAATTCCCGGTAGGCCGGGAGCAAATTATTGAGTTTCTTACCCGCAAATGGGCTACAGAGCATGAATACCGTTTAATAAAGGAACTATGGGCTTTTGCAGGCAACCATATTGCCGTCCGCTTTGCTTACGAATGGCATAATGACAATAACGAGTGGTTCCGTTCATACGGTAACGAGAACTGGGAATTTGACCAAAACGGCTTGATGCAACGCCGCTACGCAAGCATCAATGATTTGCCGATTACGGAATCCGAGCGAAAATTCCATTGGCCGTTGGGTCGTCGTCCCGACGATCATCCGGGGCTGATCGATCTTGGGTTTTAAAACTCCAGTCCCTCATTTGCTTTGATGCCAACTCGGTTGAATTGAATATTTTGACAATTCAACCGATCCGGCATTTTGTTAACGGGACGGATTCAAGTTCGAAGTGCTTAGCGTGTATTATTACCTTACTGAACCCGGATTTCCCATAATTCCTCAGTATTTGCCAATTTCTTGAGGTAGGTTTGCGGAACCAGCTCCAGTTCCTCAACAAGTTGCAGTTTTCTTTATAGCTAGGAGGCTGTCGGATTAATAGAGCGAACCACCCCGCTTAATTACGTTTAAAATTTAAAAAAATGGTTTGTTGGGATTTTTAATGCCCTTGGTTCTGATTTATCACCCCATCAAGGCTCTTTTCCTCCCTATTAGCCTCTCAATA
>CAMAUL010000011.1 GCA_945861405.1 Candidatus Methylobacter oryzae
ATGACGATGTTGAGGCAGTCATGCATAAGCTCAATCATCGCCCTCGAAAAACGCTCAACTTTAAAACACCGCATGAGGTATTTTTTTCTGAAAAAGAGAGGGATGCCGCATGATTACTAGGATTGCACTTCGGAGTTGAATCCGCCTTCCTTTTGAATTTTCAACTGGCGTTATTACATATAACGGCTCATCTGGAACTTTGATAGCCCCTGCATTTTTTATCGGAAGATAGGCTTGATGAACCGACTCAATTTGTTTAAAAACTTCTTCAAATAAATCCATGCCTAGCATATCTATATCAGTGGCATGAATAACACCAGAAAAGGAAGTTGTTTCATTTATTGGTGTATTAACAAGTTTTAATTGATAGCGTTCAGGCACAGGCTGCCATTGTGCATTTAGATTGTCTGATACTGCCAATGCTTTTAACATGGCTGTTTTTTGATCATCAGTGCCGCTTAAAAAATAGCCGCGCCCAGCAATTGCATCAACAAAACCTGATTCATTGTCGAAGCAATACCACAAATTTATACAAAGTTCAGTTTGACCCATATATTCATTCTCCTTGTGTACCATGATTTATTACTAGAAAATGTGTCAGAAGTGAATGTTTTAAATCATATTTTTAAGCTGCGAGTGGAAACAATACGAGGACAGACACTATTGAACTTGATGGAAGAGATGACTCGCTTTTCCTCCACTCACAAGCGAGTATAGGTCATATCAGAGGGATTCAGGTTCATAAAACTATTCATTTTTCTGCATAAGCCAATTTGGATACCATTTAGATACTTCAATCTCGAAGCTCACCCCATCCAGATTAAATTTTTCAGGATCTTGAGTGTCCTTGATCCAATCATCAATACGCGCTTGTTGCCATTCTGTAATTGAGTGATCATTTTTGGTAGTGTCCATAGGCTTTTCGGTACTTCTTTTAAATAAATAAAACTCCATTTCATCGCCAGCAAACTCTTCGTAATACCTTCGTGGGTAGGGATGAAAAATATTGAAAATCTCAACTATGGCGCAAACTTCCCTATTTGCATCCTGCCCTTGAGAATAACTGACACTCCATGATCGCTCTTCTCCTTCGGGAACAGGCTCTTTACCATCCCAATTTTCTAGTTCGATACTGGTAGCCGAAAATTCATAATCCGCACTCAAGCCAAAAGTGATCTCTGGGAGCTTGCGTAGCGCAGCTTGCACTTCTTGTACTATCGCTTTTTCTTCGTTAGTGGTTTCAAGCTGGCAAGCTATCCAGTCACCCAGCTTTATTGCTGCCTCTATAACTTTTTCATCTTCCGGGAAGATGACGAATTTTTGATTCATGGTCATTTTTATGCCTAACGTATTTATGCAAGAAGAAAGCGTGAGAGTGGCGGAAGGTTCGTGCTGTGCCGCCTGCTACAGCAAATACTGGCTTGGTGCATACGTCCGAAATGTTCAGTAAGCAACCTTCCATATCAACAGCAAAATCGAAGATACTTTAAGATGATTTGGTTGCTTTGGGAGAAGTCCGAGACAACTCCATCTGATTCCGGTAATCAGATCTCCTTCGCGGCACTATCCTCGAATAAAACCGGAGAAGATCGCCCAAACGGGACACCGGAGCAAAGCAGTACCAAGTGTAGCACTATAACTATCATCATTGATGTTTATCGTTACGTCGTTATAATGAATGCGCGTCACTGCCCTGATGACGGCTCATTGGGGAGCAGGACGGACAAGTTGAGATCAGCGGCTTCGGCTGAATCCATAACCCCGTTACTTCCACCCAGTGTCGCACCATCCTTATCACGATTAAAATTAGTATGGCTTTCTACTTTAAAGATCATCGGGGGCGTATTGCTGATTTTATGGCGGCGGGTAACAAAGATATTCGTGCTTATCTACGAAATTCTTCTTTTGTAAAAACCAGCAATGGCTATTGGTTGGCATGGCACAACGACACGATAGAAAAAATAGCGGTATTGCCGCCTGATCATCCCAGAGAATTTCCGTGTGAGTGGTTACATGATGCCAAATCAATTAAAAAAGCAGTGCATATTGTCGAATCGGGTCAATATGTAAAAACGACTGATTATGATGCTGTCCAGATCGTTGAAACATTGGTTATACCGGAGAGCATATCCAGAATACGAGCTTCCAACGCCAAGAAAACCGAACGGAGAATATTGGCTGAACCATATCTTACCCGTGATCAACAAACCAGATTAATTGCTGGCAAGTCTAGCGCCATTGTGCTGACCGATAAACAAAAACATCACTTGCAATGGCGTAAAAAAGTGCGTGGTGAGCTATCGCCGGACACCCAAGTTCCTAGTTTCTATTTGTACGCGGTTCACGAAGATGGCTGTCTGACTTATCAGTTCAAGGTAAAAACAATATCGCCACAATGGCATGTGCATACCTATATTCATCCGACATGGCCGCATTTTCAAAAACATGTCAAAACACGCTCCAAACAAATGGTTTTGGGTTGTGTAATCAATAGATTCAACCCACGCCGACAAGGAGGATTACTGGCGGAGATTCACTTATTAGCCGAAGGTCTTACGGAATTAACAGTTATTCATGAAGCTGTCCATGCCAGCGCTTATCTTTCGCGGAGCATAGATAACCAAGAAGCGAAAGCCATAGCAGCACCCTATGTCCGTAATGCAGGAAACTTATTGCAATGTCGGGAAGAAATACAATGCCGTACAGTAGAGTTTATAAGCCAGCAGATCGTGATGGTTTTGCATGCTTTAAATATACCTTGTGTGCCTATGCGTATTGCGGAGATGACTAATGCTGAAACGCTTGAAAAGCGAACTTTACCTGATTGATGACAATCAACACCACTAAAATACTGCCCCGTATGGAATTGATGAAAAGTATTAGTCAGTGCAAAACGAAACAACCAAGACTGGGTAACACCGGCTTTTTTGTGCTGTTGTCTCAATCCATCCCATTATGTATCATGTAAGCACGTTAAAAAGGTGTACCAATGGGTGTGCAACCAGCTAAGGCACATTAGTAAATTTATTTAAAGACAATGTGTTATATAGATAATCTAGGTTCAGATACAAACTCGAGTCGGCCTTACGGTTTATCTTAGCTGTTGGCCCGTTCATTTAGCACCACTAAAGACTCGTGTTTTTTGATCTTTTCCTTGCCGTATAAATCGATGACTTCAACCGTAATGTTGTCATCCGGTGCCGTGGCCAGAAAATCCTCGATTGTTTCCAGGATGTCATGGTCGATAAATTTGGCTTTGCTCGCGTCGATGGTTACGGTGCTGTTTTCTTCAATACGCAGGATGAATTTTCTCAGTGGAGCCTTATTCAGGAAAGAAACGTCTTTGTTGAATGACAACACATAATGCGATCCGTCCTGAACCAAGGAAATCGCCGCAGAATAATTGGCTTTGATCACAAAAAACAGGCCGAAACCTAAGCCGATTGCCATGCCTTTTAACAAATCGGTCACCAGAATGGCAAGTACGGTAATCACAAACGGCAGAAATTGCCCCATGCCCTTATGGTAAAACTTTTTGAATAAGGCGGGGTTGGCCAGCTTATAACCGGTATGCAGCAAAATGGCCGATAAACAAGCCAGCGGAATATAGTTCAGGTAATAAGCCAAATACATGACGCTCAGCAACAAAAACAGGCCGTGAGTGAAGCAGGAAAGGCGGGTTTGGCCGCCCGCGTTGATGTTGGCCGCACTGCGCACGATGACGGCGGTGATGGGCAGCCCGCCGAGCAGGCCGCTGATGATATTGCCGATCCCCTGTGCTTTAAGTTCCCTGTTGGTCGGCGCGATACGTTTTAAAGGATCAAGTTTATCAGTCGCCTCAAGGCTTAACAGGGTTTCCAAACTGGCGATGATCGCAATCGTTACCGCGACCACGTAAACCTGCGGATTGGTAAGGTAGCTAAAGTCCGGAAACATGAAATTGCTGAAAAAATCCGTGGCTTTTTCCGAGACCGGCAAGCTGACCAGATGCTCGGAACTGACCGCCCAAGCCGGTGCCAATTGTGCGGCGGTCAGGTTATAGCCGACTCCCCACAGCACCGCGATTAACGGGCCTGGAATCAGCTTTAACAGTTTTTGTTTTTTAAACCACGGCGTTCCCCACAGGATTAACAGCAACAATGCCACCCCGCTGATAATAATCGAGCTCGGAGAAATACCGCTAAACGCATCAAACAATTCCATAAAGCTTGAATGAGCCGTTTCCTTCATATAGCTTTCATCGCCTTCGTAGCTGGTATCGTAACCGGTGGCATGAGGGATTTGCTTGATAATCAAAATCAAGCCGATGGCCGCCAGCATGCCTTCAATCACTGCGGATGGGAAAAAAGCGCCGATAATCCCCGCCCTCAGGTAGCCTAAGGCGAGTTGCAGGATACCCGCTAACACGCAGGCAACCAGAAAACCCTGAAAACTGCCGAGGGTTTCAATGGCTTTGAATACTATCACGGTAAGCCCTGCTGCAGGGCCGGAAACGCAAAGTTGCGATCCGCTCAGCCAGGAAACGATCAGCCCGCCGACCAAACCTGCAATCAGTCCCGAAAATAACGGTGCGCCAGAGGCCAAAGCAATACCTAGGCATAACGGCAGAGCGACTAAGAACACCACGATGCCGGCCGGAATATCATCTTTTAAATGATGGAAATAGTATTGAGCGTGTTTGTGTATCATATTAATAATCCTTTGATCCATAGGATGTGCTGAGGAACGAAGCGCATCAATTGTGAACGATGGGCTTCGTTCGTCAGCTCATCCTATAATTCTATTTAACAGCAGTGAGTCAACCGTTTAATGCGTTCATCCTAGTCTCTTAACCTTTCAAAAACCTTTCGCAACATAGTCGGTCGGATAATATCAGGAGTGCAAGCTTTGTTTGCAGGCGAAGCCTGCACTTCATCCTTCCTTACGCCCGAAACGAAAAAAATACGGTATTATCTAAGTCCATTTTTCACTACTCTCGGATGCATGAATATTTTATTGATAGAAGACGACGCCGTTCTGGCTGACGGCTTGACTCATACCTTGAGCGATAGCGGCTATTCGGTGACTTCCGCCATGACCGGCAGTTACGCCGAGCAGCTGCTGCTGGCGCAAGATTTCGATTTGATCGTGCTGGATTTGGGGCTACCGGATATGGACGGGCTGGAATTGTTGCGCAAACTGCGCAGCCGCAAAATTCCGTTGCCGATTTTGATCTTGACCGCGCGCGATGGCGTCAATGACAGGATCACCGGCATTGAACAGGGTGCTGACGATTATATGACCAAGCCTTTTGAACTCCGGGAATTGGAGGCTCGAGTTCACGCGCTGATCCGACGATGCTACGGCGGCTTTAGCAACGATATTGTGATCGGTCATCTGGCGCTGGACACCCATAATCATCAGGTTTTGGTAGAAGGTCAGACCATTAACCTGTCGGCGCGGGAATACGGCGTACTGGAAATCCTGCTGATTCAGGCCGGAAAAGTCGTCAGCAAGGATCGTATTGCGCAACGCCTAGCCGTGGACGGCGACGCGCTGACCGACAATGCCGTGGAAATTTACGTGCATCGGTTGCGCAAACGTATCGAACCCTATGGCGCGGTGATCAGGACGGTGCGCGGACTCGGATATTTACTGGAGCGCTCGGATGAGGAATAAACAGCGGAGCCTTAAAACAGAAATTCTTCTGCGCTTGGCGATCCCGCTGATTTTTTTTATCAGCATCGAATCCGTGCTGTCTTATTTTGTCACCTTGCATCATGTCGACGTGGCTTATGACCGCTGGTTGCTAGATTCGGCACGGTCATTAACCCAGGAAATCAAGGCGCAGGAAGGCAAGGTGTTTGTCGAATTGCCTCCCGCCGCGCTGGAGATTTTCAAATGGGATGAGTCGGACAAAACCTATTTCAAAATCATCTCCGAAGAACAAGGCATGCTGGCGGGCGACAAATTCGTTCCCGAACCGTTTAATCTGGAAACCGATTGGGCGCGCCCAGTTTACTTTGACGACGAGATGTATGGCGAACCGGTCAGGGTGGTGTCGATGCAAATTGCGCCTGAGCATAGTTCGGAAAAGGTTTTTGTTCACGTCGCGGAGACCTTGAATAAGCGGCGCAACATGATGATGGATATTTTGCTGGCCGACCTAGTGCCGCAGATGGTGTTGGTGTTGGTGGCAGGTATTTATCTGGTCGTAGGCGTAAAGCGCGGTTTGCAACCCTTGCATGCACTGGCCGATGAAATTGCAAAACGCTCATCACGCGATTTGCGGCCCATTCCTGAGCAGCATGTTTTTTTGGAAGTGCGGACTCTGACCGATACTATCAACGATTTACTGGAGCGTTTGGGATCAGCTATCGCAAGCCAGCAACGCTTTATCGCCAACGCCGCGCATCAATTGCGCACCCCGCTGGCGGGTCTGAAACTGCAAGTTGAACGCGCGTTGCGTGAGCAAGATTTGCCTGCGATGAAGCCCGCGCTGATGCAGATTCAGGGATGCGCCGACCGCATGTCACACCTGACCACGCAGTTATTGATTTTAGCCCGGTCGGAACCCATTGATGGCGAATATGAATTACGGCCGGTTGATTTATGCAAACTGGCAAAAGAAACCTGCATGGATTGGGTTCCTAAAGCCTTGCAGAGGCACATGGAGCTTAGTTTTGAAGGTTCGAAGCGGGCGCTGATTGTGCGCGG
Source organism: Candidatus Methylobacter oryzae (assembly GCA_945861405.1). GTDB lineage: Bacteria > Pseudomonadota > Gammaproteobacteria > Methylococcales > Methylomonadaceae > Methylobacter_A > Methylobacter_A oryzae_A. The sequence continues at coordinate 6,697 of CAMAUL010000011.1, forward strand.
CGATGAAGTCCTGTTGCGGGAGTTGCTGGCTAACTTGTTGGATAACGCCATTTGTTACGGCCATGACCAGGGCAATATTTTAGTTAAAGTCGAGCGTTATCCATCGCCTCGCCTGAGCGTTGAAGATGACGGTTCCGGCATACCCGAGCTTGAAGTGGACAAAGTGTTCGAGCGGTTTTATCGTATCCCCGGAAGCCCCGGCGATGGTTGCGGATTGGGACTGGCAATTGTCAAGGAGATTGCCGATCTGCATAAAGCCCGGCTTGAGTTAAGCCGCGTCAGAGCGGCAGGCGGCACCCGGGTCGAGCTTGCCTTTAAATAAAACGCTGTAAGGGGATTCGCCGCTACGATTGCATGACCTACAAGGATGTGGGGAATGCAGATTTTGCATGGAGCAAAATATCTGCCCTTGCAGTCGTTTGTGGTGAAAATGCCTTTACCCCTTAAGCAGCAAAGTACCAACCCCTTGATCGGTAAATAATTCCAGCAGCACTGCATGATCGACGCGGCCGTCAATAATATGCACGCTGGTGACGCCGCCTTTTATCGCATCGGTGGCGCAGCGGGTTTTGGGGATCATGCCGCCGGAAATGGTGCCGTCGGCGATAAGTTCTTCGGTCTTTTTGATCGACAAGCCGGTCAGCAGTTCTCCCTGCTTGTCCAGTATGCCCGGTATATTGGTCAGCAAAATCAGTTTTTCGGCTTTCAATTGTTCGGCGATTTTTCCGGCAACCAGATCGGCATTGATGTTATAGGAACGCCCGTCCTCGCCGACCCCAATAGGCGCAATAACCGGGATAAAATCGCTGGCTCCGAGCATATCGAGTACCGCCGGGTCTATGCTGCTCACTTCGCCGACATGGCCCAAATCGATAATCTCCGGGGGCAGGTTGTCGCGGGGGGTAAGATGCAGTTTTTTGGCGCGGATGAAATTGCCGTCCTTGCCGGTCAAGCCGACCGCTTTGCCGCCGTGCATGTTGATTAAGTTGACGATCTCTTTGTTCACCAGCCCGCCCAGCACCATTTCGACCACGTCCATGGTTTCGCTGTCGGTGATGCGCATGCCGTCGATAAAGCCTGTGGTTTTGCCTAGTTTTTCCAGCAGCTGACCGATTTGCGGGCCGCCGCCGTGAACTACTATCGGGTTTAAGCCGACCAGCTTCATCAACACGATGTCTCGTGCGAAGCTGTGTTTGAGCTCTTCGTCAACCATCGCGTTGCCGCCGAATTTAACCACGATGGTTTTGCCTTTAAAGCGCTGGATATAGGGCAGAGCCTCAATCAGCACATCGGCGATCTGGTGAGCTGTTCTTTTTTGCATCATGTTGGTTTTCCGTTATTTAAAAAACGTAACTATTTGGCAGTTAGAAAAATAGAACGCGGATGACGCAGATTAGGCAGATAAGCGCTGATTTAAAAGCACATAACGAGCTTGATTCGGCGTTTTAAAAATCCGCGTAAATCCGTTCAATCCGCGTCATCCGCGTTCTATTAGCCGATGAATAATCTTACCCGCCTGCAAGGTGTGGGTGACTCGGCCTTTCAGGGTTTGTCCCCAAAACGGCGTGTTGACGCCCTGGCTTTTCCAGTTTACCGAATTGACTTGCCACTCGAGCTCGGGATCAAAAACACACACATCGGCTGCAAAACCCGGCGTCAATGCGCCGCTGTCTAAACGTAGAACCCGAGCCGGATTGGCGCTTAAACAGGCGATGCCTTGCTCCAGCGTTATCGCGTGTTGGCTGACCAGTTTGAGCATTAACGGCAATAGGGTTTCCAAGGATGACATGCCCGGTTCCGTCTCCGGGAACGCGCCGAGCTTGGCGTCCAGGTCATGCGGCTGATGGTCGGAACAGATGCTGTTAATCGTGCCACCGGCCAAGCCTTGTCTTAAATACTGTTTATCGTCTTCGGTGCGCAATGGCGGCAAGACATGATAGGCGCTGTCAAACGGCTTCATGTCGTTTTCGGTCAAATGCAGCTGGTGAATCGCGACATCGGCGCTGACCTTCAAACCGTATTTTTTGGCCTGATGGATTTTAATCACCGAACGCTTGCAGCTTAACTGGCCGAAATGCACCCGGCAGCCGGTCAGTTCGGCCAGTTCCAGGCATTGCGCCAGCGCGATGGTTTCGGCGGCTTCGGGGATGCTCGGCAAGCCGTAACGGGTCGCGACTGCGCCTTCATGGGCGCAACCGTTATTGCCCAGATCGAAATCATTGGGGCGGAACATCAGCAACAAGTCATGGCTGGCCGCATATTCCATGGCTCGTCTTAATATCAACAGGTTTTTCACCGGTTCATTGGCGTTGCCGACCGCAATGCAGCCTGCCTGTTTTAGCGACAACATGGAACTGAGTTCCGAGCCTTCCAGTTTCTGGGTGAGTGCGCCGACCGCATAGATTTGCGGGTAGTCGGCTTTTTCCGCCAGCTCTTTGATCAGTTCGACCACTGCGGGCGTATCGATGACCGGCGCGGTATCCGGTTGCAGGCACAGGGTGGTGACTCCGGCAGCGGCTGCGGCAAGCACTTCGCTTTTAAAGGTCGCTTTGCGGCTGTGTCCCATGTCCCGCAAACGGGTGCTTAAATCGATGAAGCCGGGACAGACTATCTTATCGCTGGCGTCGATGACGGTATCCGGTTTAAAACCGGCCGGTTCGTCAGTCACCGAAACAATCTTGCCGCCTGCGATATAAACGGAGTCGACGCGGTCGATGTCGTTGGCCGGATCGACAATTCTGCCGTGGTCGATGCGTATCATCATACAGCCCCCTTATCGCCAGGGATGGTGTGTATGTCACAAGCCGGTAGGGAACCGGCGTGACGATCGCCAGGGATGGTGTGTATGCCACTAGTCGGTAGGGAGCCAGCGTGGCGATCGCCATGGACGGTGTGCGTGGCTGTTTGCATCGCCATTGCCATGATCGCCATGCGCACCGCAATGCCGTTGCTGACTTGTTTGAGTATCACCGACTGCGGGCCGTCTGCGACTTTGGAGTCGATTTCCACGCCCCGATTGATAGGGCCGGGATGCATGACTATCGCATCGGGTTTGGCGATTTTCAGTTTTTCTTCGGTCAGCCCGAAACACTTGAAATATTCGCTCTCGCTGGGCAGCAACGCCGAAGTCATGCGCTCTTTCTGCAAGCGTAGCATCATCACCACATCGATATCTTTAAGCCCTTCGGTCAAATTGTGCGAGACAGTTACGCCCAAGCTTTCCACATGCGCAGGCAACAGGGTTTTGGACGCAATCACCCGGACTTCGGCTGCGCCCAAGGTATTTAAGGCCTGGATCTCCGAGCGCGCCACCCTGGAATGCAAGATGTCACCGATAATGGCGACCCTCAGGTTGGAAAAATCCGGTTTGAGCTGGCGTATCGTAAACATATCCAGCATGGCCTGGGTCGGATGGGCGTGCTGTCCGTCTCCGGCATTAATTACGCTAATATGCGGTGCAGTCTGTTGGGCGATAAAGTGCGCCGCGCCGCTGAGTGCATGACGCACGACAAACATATCGACAAACATGGACTCGAGATTGCGTATGGTGTCGAGCAGGCTTTCGCCTTTTGAAGTAGCCGAGGTCGCGATATTCATATTGATCACGTCGGCGGACAGGCGCGTGGCGGCCAGTTCGAAGGTGGTACGGGTACGGGTGCTGTTTTCAAAAAACAGGTTGACGATGGTTTTGCCGCGAAGCAACGGGACTTTTTTGACCTGATGCTCGGACATGCCTGCGAACGACTCGGCGGTATCGAGAATTTCCGTCAACAAAGTTTTATCCAGGCCTTCAATGGTTAGGAAGTGTTTAAGCTTGCCTTCGGCATTTAATTGCAGGTTATCGGTCATTGTTTATGCCGCCGCCTCAACGGTTTCCAGATGAACGCCCAAGGGTTCAGGGCCAGTCAGTTTGATCCGCTGGCCGGAGTTTAAGGTGGTACGGGTGCCGACGCAATCGGGCTTGAGCGGGATTTGCCTGCCGTCGCGTTCTATCAGCACCGCCAGGACGATCTGGTTCGGCCTGCCGTAATCGAAAATCTCATTCATTGCGGCGCGTGTCGTTCTGCCGGTATAAAAAACATCATCGACCAGGATAATATCGCGGCCTTCGATATGCGTCGGCAATTCGCTGGGCTTTACATTGGGATTGACGCCGATTTGCGAAAAATCGTCCCGGTAAAATGAAATATCCAGCAGCCCCAACGGTTCGCTGATATTTAGCCGCCGGTGCATCTGTTCGGCAATCCACACTCCGCCGGTACGTATGCCGATCATCATCGGATTAACCAGCTTTCTCTCGGCAATAATGCGCTTTAGCCCGGCTTCCAGGTTATTTAATAATTCGGAAATATCTAACACTTAATGATCCTGTTTGGGTAACTACTCAGCGATGCTGGCTTCATAATGGAACTCGGCAATTGCTCCTGCATTGCTCTACCTCCTGCATAACCCACAGGGATGTGGGGAATGCAGATTTTGCAGGGAGCAAAAATCTGTCCATGCAGTCGACGGATGACACTGATTAGGCCGATTTACACGGATTTTTTCTTTTTTGCTTATCACGAGGGAACCGGAGGAATAATTACTTGTAATATGTTTAATTTTATCAGCAATTATCCGCCAAATCCGTGTCATCCGTGTTCTATTTTTTAACTAAGCAGTGTGTTCATTCAGCCAGGTTTGCAATATAAGCTGGGCGGCGAGTTGATCTTGCACTTCCCAGAGTTTGCTGGCGCTGACGCTGACCTCGTCAAACAACAGTTGTTTGGCTTCGAATGTCGACAGGGTCTCGTCCTGCTGAAAAACCGGCAGCTGATAGCGGCCTTCCAGCTGCCTGCAAAATTTTAACATGCGTGGTGTTACCGGGTTATCCGAGCCGTCGGCCTGCTTTGATATGCCGACCACCAAACCTGCAGGGCGCCATTCCTGTATCAGTTTGCCGATGGTTTCCCAGTTGGGGTTTTGATTGATCGAGCGGATGGTTTGCAGCGGACTTGCAGTGGCTGTGGTTGTTTGACCGACGGCTGTGCCTATCTTTTTAGTGCCAAAATCAAAACCCAGAAAGGTATCGGCGTTGGTTTTGGTCAGTAAGGGGTCTTGCATAGTTTGTGTCGCCAGGGATGGTGTGTATGCCGCAAACCTGCCGGGAGCAGGTGCGGCGTCTGTTTTGTATTCAAAAGGATCAGCCATGCCCTGCCGGAGCGGTCAACAGATTAATATCGATGCCTATCTGTTCGGCTGCCGCATTCCAGCGTATGTTAACAGGGGTATCAAATAAAACCTGTTTGCCGCAAGGCGTGTTAAGCCAGGAATTATCCATAATTTCTTTTTCTAATTGTCCTGCGCCCCAACCGGCATAACCTAATGCTACCAGATACTGTTCAGGCCCCTCGCCTGCTGCAATGGCTTCAAGCACATCACGGGACGTGGTCAGGGAAATGGTTTCTGAAACAGCCATGGTCGCATGCCAGTCGCCGCCGGAAGTATGTACCACGAAGCCGCGCTCTTGTTGTACCGGGCCACCGGCAAAAACGGGCGCTTCAGCCGCAGCGGGCGCAGTGACTTTGATGTCCATCTGCTTGAATATTTCACCCAGCTTCATGTCCGTTGACCGGTTAATGACGATACCCAGTGCGCCGTCTTCATTGTGTTGGCACAAATAGGCAACCGTATGAAAAAAGTTGGGATCCGCCAGATTGGGCATGGCGATAATAAACTGGTTATTAAAATAAGTAGCTTGGCTCATAGGTCTTAGTATCAAAGTTTATGGCGACTTAAGCAACAGTTTATCGCGAGGTCATGCCTGATTCATCAGAAAATTTCCAAACCCGGGTAATCACCAGAACATCCAGTTCTTTTCGCAAATCCGTAGGTAACGGTGCAAAGGGCGCGCTCATACGGACAATTCTTTTGGCCGCCTCGTCCAGCTCCGGATTTCCCGAAGACTGGTTGATGCGTATGCTGTAAATGCTCCCGTCTGCTTTAATGCCGACATCCATGGTTAAGGTGCCGGAAAAGTTTTTCTTGGCCGCCACTTCCGGGTAATTAAGGTTGCCGGTGCGCTCTACTTTTTCTTCCCAATCCTTCATGTATTGGGCGGCAATGTATTTATGAGCGCTGACCGAGTCAACAAATTTTATTTTGGTTTGCTCGGCACCCTGCTGGCTGAGTCTGATTTCAGTGCCCAATTGGGCAATTTGTTGTTGCAACATCTCCGCCGACAGCTGCGGGTGCTTTATCGCCATGGATGGTGTGTATGCCGCAAACCTGCCGGGAGCAGGTGCGGCGTCAGCATGCTTTCCGTTATCGGGCTTAGTTGCGGTAACGATCTTTTTTTCCGCCTTTATCTGGGTGATGACTTTTTTCGCGGCTTTAGGTTTGCTTTGTTCGGGCTCGCTCTTTTTTACCTGCTTGGGCTGATTAGTACCCTGGCTGGGCACTTGTTGCGGGGGCGGTTCCGGCTTTGCGTTTTGTTCGCCTGCGCCAATCTGATTTTCCTGAGCCAAAAACTGCGCCTTTTCGGGCGCTTTTTGGGTCGGCATATTGACCAGGGTAATATCAATCGAGCGGCTGATTTCCTCCGGGTGCGGCGCTGTGAAATTGACTCCCAGCCCGATCACAACATGAATGACGGCCGCTAAAAATAAGGCTATCAGTAATGAGTCATTATTGGACAGCTCCGAAGGCGGCTCAAACAGTACCTGATGTGTTCTCATTATCGCTATGGATGGCGTGTATGCCGCGAACCTGCCGGGAGCAGGTGCGGCGGCAAGACGGTTTCAATATGATCCATCAGTTGGCCGCAAATATTTAAGCCAAACTGACGATCCAGCTCCTGAACGCAAGTCGGACTGGTGACATTAATTTCAGTCAGCGTATCGCCGATCACATCAATGCCGACAAAAACCAAGCCTTTTTCCCGTAATGTAGGCCCTACCTGTTCTGCAATCCAGCGATCCCGCTCGGTTAATGGACGGCCTTCGGCCCGTCCGCCTGCCGCCAAATTGCCTCGGGTTTCGCCCTGAGCGGGAATACGCGCCAGAGCGTACGGTATGACTTCGCCGTTAACCAGCAAGATACGCTTATCGCCGTCGACAATTTGCGGCAGGTATTTTTGCGCCATCACATAGCGGCTGTTGTACTGGGTCATGGTTTCCAGAATCACGCTGAGATTGGGATCGCCCTGGCGCAGATGGAAAATGGAAGTGCCGCCCATGCCGTCCAGCGGTTTTAAAATGATTTCGCCCTGCTCCAGCAAAAAACGCCTGATTCGATCAGGCTCTCTGGCAACCAGTGTTTCCGCACAACACTGCGGAAACCATGCGGTAAAAAGCTTTTCATTGGCATCCCGCAACGACTGCGGTTTGTTGACTACATAAACGCCCATGCTTTCCGCACGCTCCAGCAAGTAAGTGGCATAGATATATTCCTGATCGAAAGGCGGATCCTTACGCATCATGATCACATCCAGCTCGTCCAGGGCAATATCCTGCTCGGCGGTAAATTCGTGCCAGTTTTTTTCATCCCGCTGAACTTTAATCGTCCGCGTTCTGGCATACGCCCTGCCGTTTCGGAGGAACAAGTCATTGAGCTCCATATAATGCAGCTCCCAGCCTCTGGCCTGAGCTTCAAGCAGCATCGCAAAACTGGTATCTTTCTTTATGTTGATATGGCCGATGGAGTCCATGACCATGCCGAGCTTAATGGGCATTATTTTTCCTGGTGATTGTTTTAGGCGCAAGGCTAAAGGCTATAATTATTACACCTTTTGCCCTTCGTCTTGCGCCTTTTATCTTATTCATTTTATAGATTCTTATTTACCTTGAAAAGAATTTTTGGTATAAAGCTCGGCTAACTTTTGAATTTAGGCACGCATTAGGGGTTAATCATGTCCAGAGTATGTCAGGTAACAGGCAAGCGCCCAGTTACAGGTAACAACGTTTCACACGCTAACAACAGAACTAAAAGACGCTTTTGTCCAAATCTGCAACACCACAGATTCTGGGTAGAGAGCGAAAACCGCTGGGTTCGCCTCAGAATTTCCACCAAAGGCATGCGCATTATTGACAAAAACGGTATTGATGCTGTTCTTGCTGATTTGCGTAAAGCTGGCTACAACGCTTAAGAGGATAGAAAAATGCGCGATAAAATTAAATTGGTTTCGACCGAAGGCACCGGGCACTTCTACACAACTACAAAAAACAAACGAACTATGCCTGAAAAAATGGAGATCAAAAAATTCGATCCTGTTGTTCGTAAATACGTTATTTATAAAGAAGCCAAAATCAAATAATTATTTGGCTTTAAAAGCTTCTCTCCGGCTTGTGCTCCATGGGCACAAACCGGACGTAGGCATAACCCGACTCGGCGACTTTGACTTCGGATTATACTTTTGTTTTTTGTCCTACGGGCGAAGTTGATCTAATTTCCCCCTCCATTTAGCTTATCCAGCACTTGGGTTAGCTTCTCCATTTGCTTGTGCAATACCCGGCACTGCTTTTCAGCATGTTCCTTGTCAAATTCCAGCCTCATGCACTTTTCATTGAGTTGTTGATTGGTATTTTTGAGCGTTTCATTTTCCAATTTAAGCGCGCTTATTTGATCTGCCAATTTATCAACTGGCTGTTTTCTGTCACTTTCCCGAGGAACCCTTTCCGCAGTTGCATCGTTGGCAAGAGGCGCTTCTTGTTTCGGCACAGGCGTAATATCCGGCTTTATCGCCAGGGATGGTGTGTACGCCGCAAGCCTGTCGGGAACAGGCTCGGAGATCGTTAGACTCGGTGCGTCTGCCGCAAGCTCACTGGCTTCAGGTGCCGCAGGCGCAAGACTAGCCATTCCGCCTTTCAAAATCACTGCCTCAATCTTATTCCTGAGCAATAAAAATGCCGCCGCTTCACTGGTCTTGCCATCATGGCAAACAACAATGACCGGCTTTTCATGGCTTAATGTTTTAAGCTGCATCCTTAAGGAAAAAAAAGGCGTGTTGATGCTGCCATCAAGGTGATGGCTTTCATAGTCATCCTGTGAGCGAACATCTAACAAAACCGCGCCCTGCTTTACCGCATCCTGCATTCCTGCATAATCGACAAACTTTAAAGAGGGTTCTTTTATTAAGGATACAAATTGTTTTTTATCCAGGCGCAATAAAGAAATATCCGTCAGCGCGGTAATAGTTACGTTTCTTGGTGCACCGGAAAGTAATGCGTCCTCGCCAAAGGTGTCGCCCTTTGCCAGCTGGGCTAATTTAATCTCTTTGGCATTGGGCGATGGCTTGCGCGTTAACAAGCATTGCCCGTTTTTAATCAGATAATAATAATCTCCAGTGCCGCCTTGCTCGAGTATGGTTTCTCCCTTTTTGAAATGAATGGCCTCCAAACCCATTAAGATTTTTTGTAAATTAGCGGGAGGAAGGCGTTGAAAAATAGGCGCTCTTAATAACGCCGTCATCCAATCATCTGGATCGCCTTCGGTCTCATCAATAACCATGTAACTGTTGTCCTCTTTTTTGTCAGCAAAGGAAGGTAAGCTCTTAACAATATCCGTATTCAGCCGTAAAAAACGCACCTTTCCGTTCGCGACTGCATCTATTTTTCTTGGGATCTGGTGTGCCAGCGCAAACCTTGCAGAATCGCTGCTTGCAGCAATAATCTCAACGACTAGCCCATCCGCCTGAAGCGTAACTTCGCCACTGATCAGATAAACAAGTTGCAAATTTACATCGCCTTTTTTAAACAAGACTCCGTCTTGTATTTCCTCGACCGTCATTTTGGCGCATAACGCATTAAACTGAGCGCTGGGCAATGTTGCGAGCGGGATTAGCTTACGAATGATCAGTCCATCTTCAGAATTGACGTCTACAGTCATTTTAATATTTTAAGCAAGATAACAGCTAAATGACAGTGTTGATGGTTTAAAAATTCTACTTTAACACACCTTGCATTAAACATTTTTACACATATATTATGAGCTATTCATGTTTAATAAGCGCCGGGGAACCCTGATGAATTTTCAATCAGTAAAACAACTATTATATATAATTTTTTTACCCATTTTCTTGTTCATATCCCCCACTGCGTCGGCTGGATTGCCACCCTATCTGGATGGGCAACCCTTGCCGACTCTGGCTCCCATGCTTCAACACAGCATGCCGGCAGTGGTCAATATTTCAACCTCGACCAATATCCTGGTCAGTGATAATCCGCTGATGCAGGATCCGGTGTTTCGCCAGTTTTTCAATGTCCCCAATCAGCTTCGGCAACAACAAAAAAACAGTTTAGGATCGGGTGTCATTATAGACAGCAACCAAGGCTTGGTTTTGACTAATAACCATGTCATCGATAAAGCGGACAAAATCATGGTGACCTTGAATGATGGCCGCCAGCTTTCCGCTAAATTGATCGGTACCGATCCTGAAGCGGATGTTGCGATCATCCAGATTGCTGCTGATAACTTAACCATGCTGCCTGTTGCCGATTCCAGTCAGCTGAGAGTCGGCGATTTTGTGGTGGCTATCGGCAATCCGTTCGGCTTGGGACAGACCGTAACCTCCGGCATCGTCAGCGCTTTGGGCCGTTCCGGCCTAGGCATAGAAGGCTATGAAGATTTTATCCAGACCGATGCCTCGATCAACCCCGGCAATTCCGGCGGCGCGCTGGTGAATCTGCGCGGCGAACTGGTCGGCATGAATACCGCAATCCTCGCTCCCAGCGGCGGCAATGTCGGCATCGGCTTTGCGATCCCGTCCAATATGATCATGACTATCAAGGAGTCGCTGGTCAAGCACGGTGAGGTTCGGCGCGGCTTGCTCGGCGTAACCACGCAGGATCTGACCCCTGAGCTGGTCAAGGCGTTTAATATGGAAAACAAACAGGGTGCCGCGATCAGCCGGATTGAAAGCAACTCGCCCGCCGCAAAAGCCGGGCTTGAGCCGGGCGACATCATTGTTGCAGCCAATGGCCGTCCCATTAAAAGCAGCCATGACATACGCAATGTCGTCGGTCTGATGCAAATAGGCGATAAGGTTGAGCTGGAATACTACCGCGACAACGAGAAAAAGCAGGTTATCGCAACCATCGGCAAACAGGAATTGCCGCAACTGACCGGGGATAAGTTGCATCGCACCTTGCAGGGTACGCTGTTAAGCACGCCGCTGAAAAATCAGGTTGAAGGCGTTTTAATCGAAAAAATAGACACCACGTCCAATGCTTGGCGCGTAGGCTTGCGTCCCGGTGACGTTATCGTGTCGGCAAATCGCTATCGCGTTCGCAATCTTGAGGAACTAAAACAGGTGGTCGATCCGAACGGCGCTTTGCTGATTAACATCCAGCGGGGGCAGGAAGGGTTCTTTGTTGTGTTAAAGTAGGGGCTGGCCTTGTGCTTGCCCAGTGCAACCTCTTGGCCTAGCCTAGGGCAACCACAAGGGATTGCCCCTACACCTCAAAGACATAAACAATGAACACAGAAAAACAATTCATCCCCTTAAACATCGCCATACTGGTTGTTTCCGACAGCCGCACCGATGCCGATGACGTATCCGGCAAAACCCTGGCGGAACGCGCAACCGAAGCTGGGCATCGGGTTATCGAAAAGAAAATAGTGCCTGACGACATTTATCAAATCAGGGCGGCTGTTTCAAACTGGATTGCCGCAGCTGACATCAATGTCGTGATCAGCACCGGCGGCACTGGCGTGACCGGCAGGGACGGCACGCCCGAGGCGGTTGCGCCGTTGCTGGATAAAACGCTGGACGGCTTTGGCGAGATCTTCAGGATGCTTTCCTATCAGGACATTAAAACCTCAACCATCCAGTCCAGGGCGATAGCCGGAGTTGCCAACGCGACCTATATCTTTTGCCTGCCCGGCTCGTCGGGAGCCTGCCGCACGGCTTGGGACGATTTAATCAAAGATCAGCTCGATCACCGCACCCGGCCCTGCAATCTGGTGCAATTGATGCCTAGGCTGCTGGAAAAATGATTTATTTGTTACTCGGTTCGTTAAGCGCATTAATCGGTGGTCGCATCGGTTCCCTACCGATTGCGACACTTCCGCCATCCCTGGCAGTCGTAGCCATGGGCGCATTCGGCGCTCACGGTTTGAAAGCCGTCATCAGCCCGGAGCTGTTGGCCGTTTACCAAACCGGCGTGACTTACCAAATGTACCATGCGCTCGGCTTGGTCGGCATTGCCTCGATCCACCGGCAAGCGCCAGACTCAAAATTATTGCACTGGGCCGGTTGGCTGATGTTTGCGGGCATCGTGCTGTTTTCCGGCAGCTTGTATTTACTGGCTCTCCTCAATCTTAACTGGCTAGGCATGATCACCCCTATCGGCGGCGTTTGTTTTTTAACCGCCTGGCTACTCATCACACTATTCGCAGCCCAAAACATCAGGGCTTCCGATCACCACAACAGGTAACAATAATGCGCGACGCAACCCCCCAAACCATCTATCTAAAAGACTACACCGTCCCCGAATACCTGATTCACAGCGTTGCCTTAAATTTTACCCTGGATGATGAAAACACCGTGGTTAGTTCACGGCTCACCCTGAGCCGCAACCCTGCCAGCCAGTCTAAAGACACAGCACTGACCTTATCGGGCGAAAACCTGAAACTGATCCGTATTAACCTGGATGACGGCACAAATCCGTCTGGAACGGATTTGCATTTACCCGAAGGGCTCTGGGCAGGACAGCCCAGGGTGAGTGACTTAACCAAAGATCAATACCTGCAAACCCAGGATGCGTTAATCATTAACAACGTTCCGCAGCAGCAACGTTTCGTGCTGACTATCGAAAACACAATCAACCCGAAAGCCAACACCGCTTTGGAAGGACTGTATCTTTCCAACGGTATGTTGTGCACCCAGTGCGAAGCGGAAGGCTTTCGGAAAATCACTTATTTTCTGGATCGCCCCGACGTGATGACGCTGTTCACCACGACGCTGGTCGGCGACAAAGACCGTTATCCGGTTTTATTATCCAACGGCAACAAAATCGATCAAGGCGAACTGCCGAATAACCGGCACTGGGTGACTTGGGAAGACCCGTTCAACAAGCCGTGCTATTTGTTCGCGCTGGTTGCAGGACAACTCGAATGCATCGCAGACTGCTTTACTACGCAATCAGGACGCGACATCGACTTGCAAATCTTCGTCGAAAAACATGACATGGATAAATGCGGCCATGCCATGCAATCCTTGAAAAACGCGATGTTCTGGGATGAGCAGGTCTATGGCCGCGAATACGACCTGGATTTATACATGATCGTCGCGGTGGGCCACTTCAACATGGGCGCGATGGAAAATAAGGGGCTCAACGTATTCAATACCAAATTCGTGCTGGCGCGCCCCGATACCGCGACCGACTCGGATTACGAATCTATCGAGGCCGTGATCGGCCATGAATATTTCCATAACTGGACTGGCAACCGCATCACCTGCCGGGATTGGTTTCAGCTCAGCCTCAAAGAAGGCTTTACGGTGTTCCGCGACCAGGAATTTACCGGGGACTGCACCTCCAAGGCCGTCAAGCGTATCGAAGACGTCAACGCGCTACGCACCCGTCAATTTCCCGAAGATGCAGGCCCGTTGGCGCATCCGATACGCCCTGACGCTTACATAGAAATCAACAATTTCTACACCTTGACCGTGTACGAAAAAGGCGCAGAAGTGGTGCGGATGATCCACACGCTGGTCGGCGCGGACGGTTTCCGCAAGGGCAGCGATTTATACTTTGAGCGTCACGACGGTCAGGCGGTGACTTGCGATGATTTCGTCAGCGCGATGGAGGCTGCCAATGACATTGATCTAAGCCAATTCCGCCGCTGGTATGCACAAGCCGGAACACCGGTATTAACCGTGCAGCAGCACTATGACCGATCCGCACAAACCCTGACTTTAACCCTAAGCCAAAGCTGCCCGCCGACTCCTGGACAAGCGGTTAAAGAACCGCTGCATATTCCGGTGACAGTAGGCTTGCTTAATAAAGACGGTTCCGTCGTGTCTTGCAAACTGCAAGGCGGCAATCAGGCCTGCACTGAAGTCATCTTGCAACTCACCGAGTCCGAACAGACCTTTACCTTCGAAGGCTTAGCCGAACAGCCGATTGTGTCGATCCTAAGAGGCTTTTCAGCGCCGGTTAAACTGGTCATGGAGCGCAGCCTGGATGAGCTGGCGTTTTTGTTAAGCTACGACAGCGACGCTTTTAATCGCTGGGAAGCTGGTCAGCAACTGACCGGACAGGTTATTGCGGGATTGATCGCCGATCTGCAAAACGGCAGGGACATGCAGGTCAATCCGATCATGGTTAATGCGTTTAAACAGGTGTTGGAACAATCGTGGGATGACTTGTCGTATTTTTCTTTATTAGTAAGCTTGCCTTCGGAAACCTATCTGGGCGAACAAATGCAGGTGGTCGATGTGGAAGGCATCCATACCGCCCGCGAATTTGTGATGCTGACCTTGGCCGAACAGCTACAGTTCCAGTTTGAAGCTTTATATCAAAACAATCATCGGGATGAATCCGGTAAGTTCGATTCCGGCGCAATAGGCCGCAGACGCATTAAAAACACCTGTTTAAGTTACCTAAGCAAGCTGGAAAGCAGTGCTATCCATCAACTGTCGCAACAGCAGTTTAACGCCGCCAAAAATATGACCGACCAAATGGCGGCGCTAGCAGTTATCGTCAATAACCCGCATCCCGGCAAGCAGCAGTGCCTGGATAGCTTCTACCACCAATGGCGGGATGAAGCCTTGGTTATCGACAAATGGTTTGCGCTGCAAGCCTCCGGCAGCATACCCGACACCTTTACGACAGTACAGGCGCTAATGCAGCATCCGGCGTTCGATTTAAAAAACCCGAACCGGGTTCGGTCATTGATAGGCGCATTCAGCCAGTCCAACCCGCTGCATTTCCATGCTGCCAACGGGCAAGGTTACCGATTTCTCGCCGACCAGATTATCGCATTGAACACCTTGAACCCGCAGATTGCCTCGCGGATGGTCGGCGCGTTAACGTCGTGGCGTAGATTCGATCAAGGCAGGCAAGCGCTGATCAAGGCGCAATTGGAACGGATCATGACCACCGAAGCGATTTCCAAAGATGTGTACGAAGTGGCAAGTAAAAGCCTAGCTCAGCAAGCGCAATGAAACTCGGCGTCAAAAATACATTGATGACAAGCGGGGCGGGGTTTGCAACCCCGCTCCTAACGTTTGCGCGTCTCCTTACGTTTCTGAGTCCCCAAGCAAAGTGGTTGCGCTTAACCAACGCAAAACGTTTCGGACGGGACAGCATGCCCCGTCCGGCGTGGGTGTTGTTTTTCGTGCATTTCGTGTCTTTCGTGGACAAATCGTGGTTTTTGGCATGACAGGGCATACCAAAAACGTATTGATTACCGGTGCTGCCAAACGCATCGGTGCGGCTTGTGCGCGATTGCTTCATTCTGAGGGCTGCAATGTTTTTTTACATTACCGGTCTTCGGCGGCAGAAGCCAAGCAGCTTTGCGATGAACTGAACCAACTACGTCCCAATTCGGCAAAAATCATGCAGGCCGATTTGATGAACATGGCCGAGCTGAAAGCAGTTGCCAGAGAGGCCGAAATGGCCTGGGGCGGCATCAATGCGCTGGTCAATAACGCCTCGTCCTTTTATCCGACGGCAGTGTCCGACGTGACCGAGCGGCAATGGGACGAGTTAATGGGCAGCAACTTGAAAGCACCGTTTTTTCTGGCTAAAGCTTTGGCGAAAACCTTAGCCGACAATAACGGCTGTATCGTCAATATAGTCGACATCCATGCCGAACGGGGCTTAAGCGGTTATCCCGTGTACAGCATTGCAAAAGCCGGGCTGGTCGCCATGACCAAGGTCTTGGCCAAGGAACTGGGGCCGGAAGTCCGGGTCAACGGCGTGGCGCCGGGCGCGATACTTTGGCCCGAGAACGACTTATCCGAACAGGCCAAGCAGGAGATACTGCAACGGGTGGTTCTAAAGCGTAGCGGCGAGCCGGTCGATATTGCCAAAGCCGTTCTTTTTTTGATCAAGGATGCCGACTACATCACCGGCCAGATACTGACCGTCGATGGCGGGCGCACACTATTTTGCTGATTCCCAGCTTGGCGTGACACGCTTTTGCTTAAGCTCGGTCTTGTCGAACTTGTCCCACAGCCCGGCATAGCTTAACCCGCTGATCGGATGTTTCAGGGTTGGGGCGATTTCCGCCAAAGGCTCAAGTACAAAAGCGTAATGCCCGATTTCATCCCGTGGTATCTGCAAGCGGCCATCGTTGATGATCAGATCGCCGTATAAAATCAAATCCAGATCCAGGGTGCGCGCAGCATATTTTCGGCTGTCGCGGGTGCGGCCATTATCCAATTCGATTTGCCTGAGTTGCTTGGCGACCGCTTTCACCTCCAAGTCGGAATCGAAACCCACCACAAGATTGTAGAAAACATCCCCGGTAAAGCCGACGGCTTCCGATTCGTAAATACTTGAAACGATCAGTTCGCCAAAAGTCTGCTCAAGCGCCCGCAGGCTGGCAGGGATGTGTTCATCCTTGTTTATGTTGCTGCCGATGCTGATGTAGCCTCTGCTCACGACGTTCTTTCCCCGCGTTCAATGATAATGCCGACATCGCTGGCACCGCGAATCGCGCCTTTTTTATTCAGGGTGATTTTCACCCAAGGCACGCTAAATTCATTGCGGATAATATCGGCTATTTCCGAAATTAATTTTTCAACCAGGAAAAATTGGCTGGCCTCGACAAAAGAAACAATGCGGTGAGAAACTGTTTTGTAATCAAGCGTGTATTGAATGTCGTCGGTTTCGGCGGCTTTTTGAATGTCGAACGCCATTTCGATGTCGAGGATGACGGTTTGCTTGGTTACCCTTTCCCAGTCGTAAATGCCGATGATAGTTTCAATTTCCAGGCCGCCTAAAAATATGATGTCCATAGTGATTTCCGGTTATGATGCGGTTTTTTAAAGTCGTTCGGCAAGTTGCTCCTGCATTGCTCTACCTCCTGCATCCATGCAGTCGTAAGTATCAGGGAAACGTCCCTTGCTTACAAGTCCAAAATAATGAAAAGGTTCACGTAATGGTTGAATGGTTGTTTGTTCCGGCCGCCTATTTGATAGGCTCAATTTCCAGTGCAATTATTATTTGCCGCCTGATGGGCTTGCCCGATCCCCGAGAACAAGGCTCGGGCAACCCCGGCGCAACCAATGTGATGCGCATCGGCGGAAAAAAAGCGGCGGCGATTACCCTGCTCGGCGATTCGCTGAAAGGATTTATTCCTGTTTATGCCGCGAATGTGTTGGGCTTGCCCTACGAGTTAGTTGCAGCGACCGGCTTGGCGGCGTTTTTAGGTCACCTTTATCCGGTGTTTTTCAGCTTTAAGGGCGGCAAGGGCGTTGCGACATCGGTCGGCGTGTTGCTCGGTTTTTCCTGGCTGCTCGGTTTTGCGTTCATGGCAACCTGGTTTTTGGTTTACAAGCTGGGCAAAATCTCATCCTTGTCCGCGTTAGTCGCCTCGACCCTGTCGCCGGTTTTTGCCTGGTTTATAGTTGGCGACAAGGCCATCGTTGCCGCTTCCGTGGTGATGATGGTTTTCTTGTTCTGGAGGCATAAGGGTAATATTCAGCGGTTGTTGGCTGGGGAAGAATAATGACTATTCATCTATTCGGGTTATAGATGTATGAAATTTGAGTGGGACACTAAAAAATCTGTTACAAATGAACGCAAGCATCGTATTTCCTTTAACGAAGCTGCGACAGTGTTTGGCGACCCATTGGCTATTACTTTTCCTGATCCCGATAACTCCAAAGAGGAGAATCGCTTCCTTGTTTTTGGCGTATCAGGGTCTAACAATTTATTGGTCGTATCATATACAGTGCGAAATGGCACCTTGAGAATTATTAGTGCTCGCTCAGCGACGCGCTACGAACGGAGGATATACGAAGATGGTTAAGC
Organism: Candidatus Methylobacter oryzae; assembly: GCA_945861405.1. Taxonomy (GTDB): domain Bacteria; phylum Pseudomonadota; class Gammaproteobacteria; order Methylococcales; family Methylomonadaceae; genus Methylobacter_A; species Methylobacter_A oryzae_A. The sequence continues at coordinate 24,660 of CAMAUL010000011.1, forward strand.
GCGATGAATTACGTCCCGAATATAAGCGGGAAGACCTTGGCGCAGGCGTTCGAGGTAGGTATTTTGAAGAATACAGTAAAGGTACGAATCTGGTGTTGCTTTCCCCCGATGTGGCAAAAGCATTTCCTACCGAAGAGGCAGTAAATCAAGCTTTGCGCTCTTTAATTGAAATTGCGCAACGGTCAGCGGGCAAGTCAAAGACTACAGCGGCAGGTTAATGGTTGCCCCCTGCTTTCTTGCGCATCACTCGCGAACGATGCGCTTCACTTTGTTTAGCACATCCTATGGGCCCTGGCTGCACTGGCATTAAGTCAAGGATTTGGCGTTGTGTGGGCGCGAATTTATTCGCGCATTTATCACCCACTGCGCGAATAAATTCGCGCCCACAACGTTTAATCATAACTATTTTTCAGCTTAACTTAATGGCAGTGGCCCTGGCCCTCAGGGCAATCGCATTAAAATTTAGGTGAAAACAACAATTTATGTGGCATTTCGCCTCAAAAATGCCTATTAATTGACTTGACAAAGAAAATTTCATCAGTACTGGTAAAAAAATAATGAGGGACGTTCCGATAATTGTGGAAAATCCTTTGTAAAAACCTAGATTTTCATAACTTCATGCCCAACGTATCGCAATACCTACATAAATGATTGTTTTTATAATTACTTTTAATGCGTTTGCCCTGCCCTGGCCCTGGCTGGGGAAGAGTCGAGCAAGGCTAAAGGCTAAAAATCATGCCGACAACCAACGTTTAGCCAATATTCCACCTCGTAGATAGGTAATGGCTGTCAAAATCATAAAAATATAGGGCTTACTAGAATGGATTGGTTAACTTTTTTTGCAGACATCACAAAAACGCTAACGTGGCCAATATTTGGTGGGTGCGTAGCTCTATTATTCCATAAACCAATTTCAGGCTTTATTAACCGAACCATAAAAATCGATAAAGACGGAGTGACTGCGATTTCAGCTCCTGAAGCTCAGCGTGAAAAGCAAAAACCTGAGGCAGTACAGCAACTTCTTGACGCTATAGGTAAATCAATAGTAATCACAGCGATTGAAGATAGTATTAAGGATGAATTAAAAACAAAAGGATTAAGTACGGATGGAGACAGCATAGATATTCTCATCAGACATTTAGCTGGCACCCAACTGCTTTTATCTTTTGAACAAATACACAATCTAATTTTTGGTAGCCAAATTTTTCTACTTAAAAAACTTAATGAAGTTGCTGGACAAGGCAGGGCTTCATCTTTTGTTGATGACCATTTTGATCACATTAAATCGCTATATCCAGATACGTTTGATGATTGGTCAGTTAATCAATACCTCAATTTTATGTTTGGACATTCACTCATCACTCTTCAAAGCAACCAAATTCATATTACAAACAAAGGTGTAGAATATCTAACATGGATAGCACGGAATGGAATTCCTGAAAACAAGCCGCTATAGGCGAGTAGGTCGAGCAACATCTTTTCATTGCCCGACATTTCGACTACTTGCTTTGTAACTGAAGTTTCCCAGTTTTTGAGTCCGCAGCCTATAAAGGAAAACGTATTAAATTGGGGTTTGCCATAAACGGAGCAAACCCTGCGTTAAATACCTACCCCGCATAGGTAGCGGGATTAGGAGTTTTAAAAACTGGGAAACTTCAGCTTTGTAACTTTCGCCGATTTAATTCAATTCACTAATCGGCCAGCGAGGCCGCGCATAAATCTCCAGCCCTTGCTGCTGGCCCGCTATTAAGCGCTGGCAACCGGCATAGGCGATCATCGCGCCATTATCGGTGCAAAATTCGAGGCGTGGAAAATAAAGCTGGGCATTTTCCTTGGCAACCATTTGGGTCAGGCTTGCGCGAATTTGCTTGTTGGCGCTGACGCCCCCGGCAATAACCAGTCTTTTCAAACCGGTTTGTTGCAAAGCCCGCTTGCATTTGATGCTCAGCGTCTCGGCAACCGCCTGCTGGAATGCGGCGGCGACATCGGCTTTATCCTGATCCGTCTTTCCAGAGGTATTGACGGTATTCATCGTGAATGTTTTTAAGCCGCTGAAACTAAAATCCAAGCCGGGGCGGTCGGTCATCGGGCGGGGGAATTTGATCTGCGGCGTACCCTGTTCTGCCAAGGCGGACAGTTTCGGCCCGCCGGGATAACCCAAGCCCAGCATTTTCGCGGTTTTGTCAAAAGCTTCACCGGCCGCATCGTCAAGGGATTCGCCTAACAGTTGATAGCGGCCGATACCCTCGACCTGCACCAGCAGGGTATGCCCCCCGGAAATCAGCAACGCGACAAAAGGAAATTCCGGCGGGTTTTCTTCCAGCATCGGCGCCAGCAGATGCCCTTCCATGTGATGAACGGCTATCGCCGGAATTTGCCATGCCCAAGCCAGGCTTCTGGCTGTTGCAGCGCCGACCAATAAGGCTCCCATCAGCCCTGGCCCTGCGGTGTAGGCAATGCCGTTAATGCCGCTGCCGGTCAATCCGCTTTCCTTTAGGCATTGCTTGATCAGCGGCACTAATTTTCGAATGTGGTCGCGCGATGCCAACTCGGGAACGACGCCGCCGTATTCGCTATGCATGTCAACTTGGCTGTACAAAAGATGGCTGCACAAGCCGTGTTCGGAGTGATAAATGGCGACGCCGGTTTCGTCACAAGAGGTTTCTATGCCTAAAACGTACATTGAGTTTTTGAAATTTATAAAAGTAAAGGTATAATTAAGGGTTCTGTTTGTTCAGTGGATTAAAAATCCTAACTTTTTAAATATTAACATATTCGGGAATAATAATGCCGTCAGTAAAAATCAAAGAAAACGAACCATTTGATATTGCGATTCGCCGTTTTAAACGCGCTTGTGAAAAAGCGGGTGTATTGGCAGAAGTGCGTCGCCGCGAGTTTTACGAAAAACCAACCGCAGAGCGTAAACGTAAAGGCGCAGCTGCTGTTAAGCGCCACTTGAAGAAATTGGCGCGTGAACGTTATGCGTTGAAAAACCTGCGTCGTGGACGTCCTGCACTGTAAATTGTAAGGTTAATGCGATGGATTTGTTAACAGATCGTATCAAGGAAGATATGAAGGCCTCCATGAAAGGGGGCAATAAAGCAAGGCTCGGTGTGATTCGTTTGATTTTGGCGGCTATTAAGCAGGTTGAAGTCGATGAACGCATCGTTCTGGATAACGAACGCGTTATCCAGGTGCTTGATAAGATGCTTAAGCAGCGGCGCGAATCTATCCGCCAATTTGCCGATGCCGGTAGGACTGACCTAGTCGCCATTGAAGAGGCTGAAATCCCGGTGATTCAGGATTTTATGCCGCAAGCGCTGACCGAAACTGAAATTGATGCGATGGTTAAGGATGCGGTTGCAGAATCCGGTGCCGAATCGGTTAAGGATATGGGCAAGGTCATGGCTTTGCTTAAGGCAAAAATGCAGGGGCGCGCCGATATGTCGGCTGTGAGTCTAAAAATCAAGGCTGCACTGGCGTAGGGGCAGGTCTTGTGCCTGCACTTTCTGCCCTAGCCCTATTTGGGCAACCACAAGGGATTGCCCCTACATTGCTTACCTCCCGCTTTCGTGTAGCTGTCGGAGCATTGCATGTCCGGTAGAATCCCCCGCGAATTTATCGATGACCTGCTAGTGCGGGTCGATATTGTCGATTTAATCGATTCGCACGTCCCTCTGAAAAAAACGGGTAACAATTTTGTCGCCCGCTGCCCTTTTCACGCCGAAAAAACCCCTAGCTTTTCCGTAAACCGGAAAAAACAATTCTTCCATTGCTTCGGCTGCGGTGCTAGCGGTAACGCGATTAGTTTTCTGATGGATTTTAGCCATCTTGATTTTGTTGAAGCGGTTGAAGACTTGGCGGGATTTGTTGGCATCGATGTGCCCAGAGAATCCATCGAATACCAAGCAGCAGGGTCAAAGAAAGAAGATTTAAACAGCCTGTATAGGCTGATGGAGCAGGTAGCCGCCTTTTATGTGGAGCAGTTGCGCACCAGCGATGAAGGGAAAATAGCCGTTGAGTATTTAAAAAACCGAGGCGTCAGCGGCGATTGCGCCGGTGATTTCATGCTCGGCTACGCGCCTGACGAATGGAAAGCCCTGGCGTCCCGATTTAACCCCAAGTTATTGCTCGAAGCCGGATTGTTGGTCGAAAAAGAGGGGGGGCAGCCCTATGACCGTTTTCGCGGTCGACTGATGTTTCCTATCCGGGATAAGCGCGCCCGGATCATCGGCTTTGGCGGGCGAGTGCTCGACGATTCTTTGCCCAAATACTTGAATTCCCCGGAAACACCCCTATTTCATAAAGGCAAAGAAGTTTACGGCTTGTACGAGCTGCTGGAAAAGAATAGTAAGCCCCAGAGGATTTTGATCGTCGAGGGCTATATGGATGTTATCGCCTTGGCTCAGTTCGGTATTCATTATGCCGTTGCGGCCTTGGGGACGGCAGCATCGCAAGCGCATCTGGATTTATTATTCCGGTTTTCCTCGGAACTGGTGTTTTGTTTCGATGGCGACAAAGCGGGGCGGGAAGCTGCATGGCGGGCGATGGAAGCGGCTTTCTCCAGTTTAAAAGACGGGCGACAGATACGCATCATGCTGTTGCCGCAACATCACGATCCCGATTCGCTGGTGCGCGAGGAAGGGGTTGATGGCTTTATTGGTCGCGTACAGGCTGCTGAGACTTTGTCGGAGTATTTCTTCGGTCATATCTCAAGTGAGCTGAGTTTGTCCGAAATGGAAGGGCGGGCGCAATTAGTCAACAAAGCTAAGCCATATCTGGAAAAACTGCCGGACAGCGTTTTTAAAGAGATGATGTATGCCCGGTTAAAAGAACTATCTGGCTGGGGCGGTCTGGATGTTTTGGAGAATGCAACTACACTTGATTCCAGGCAGGCATATAGGCATAACCCGAGACAAGATTCAAAAATAGGCAGAAAACAATTCCAAGGCAACAAGTCGGCACGCACTGCAATTGCTTTGCTAATCCAAAATCCCAGGTTGGCTGAGCTGGTTGAGCAGCGGGATATTGATTGGAGTGGGCTGGAGTTTCCAGGTGTGGATCTACTTAAAAATATTTTGCAAATGATTGCTGACAAGAATCCGGCAAATCAAGCTGTTTTGCTGGAGTGTTATCGGGATGCCTCCGATGAAAAAACCATAAAAGCCCTAGCTTTATGGGATTTGTTGATTCCAGATGATGGAGTCGATGCTGAGTTCTGCGGTGCACTGGATACATTGCTGACTCAAGCCAGAAACACTATTTGGGAAAGATTGCTGGATAAAAGCAAGATCAAAGAATTGGATGCGCAGGAAAAAGAGCTGTTTCGTAAAATGCAGGCAGCAAAATAGTTTCATGTCGGGCTTTCCTGCCCGACACCCTTCGGGTAAATGCAAATCTGTTCCAGACAGATTTGTGGTGCAAAATAATAGAAATTTATAGTATAATTTTCGGTTCGGCAAAGTCATGTCGAGCAGAGTCACTCCGTGAGTAAATAATGAATCAAGAACAGCAGCAGTCCCAGCTTAAACAATTGATAGCCAAAGGCAAAATGCAGGGTTACCTGACTTATGCCGAGGTTAACGATCACTTGCCCAGTGATATTGTTGATCCTGAACAAATTGAAGATATTATTGGCATGATCAATGATATGGGGATTCAGGTTTATGAAGTTGCCCCGGATGAAGACTCCCTGATTACCGATTCAGCGGCTGTTACTACCGACGATGAAGATGCCGAAGAAGTCGCCGCTTTAGCCTCTGTAGATAGCGAGTTCGGCAGAACCACGGATCCGGTGCGCATGTACATGCGGGAAATGGGCTCGGTGGAGTTGCTGACTCGCGCAGACGAATTGAAGATTGCCAAGCGCATCGAAGAAGGCCAGCAACAGCTGGTTAAAGCCATTGCCCGCTCCTGCATCGTTGTTGAAGATTTTTTGCAATCATTTGATGGCATTTCCGGCGAGGAAGGCAGCATTCGCCTGACAGATTTAATTACCGGTTTTGTGGATTTAAGCGAACCTGAGGATTTTGTCGCCGCCTTGCCCGTCAGCGACGATGTTGAAGAGACTGCCGCCGAAGAAGAGCCGAAGGGACTCAATTACGAAGAAGTCAAAGAGAAAGTCGGGGCGCTCAGAAAGCAGTTGAAAACAGCTGCCGCCGCCATCAAAAAACATGGCTATTCAAGCGACAAAACGGAAAAAGAGTTTGAAGCTTTGGCTGATTTGTTCATGGAATTTAAATGGACGCCGCAATATCTAAAGAAATTGACCGCGATTATCCCTAATGGCGTTGCCACTGTGCGTGAGCAGGAAAAGCAGATTATGGACGTCTGCATCAATCATGCAAAGATGCCGCGTAAGGAATTTATCGCCTCTTTCCCTGAGCATGAATCCAGTTCGGAATGGTTCGATCGGTATTTGAACGCAGGAAGCAAGTATTCGGCAGCATTGAAAGAGCGCGAAAAAGAAGTGCGCAAAGCCCAAAAGATATTGGCCGATATAGAGTCGGAATATGGCCTGACCATTAGCGGACTAAAAGACATTAACCGGCGCATGTCTATCGGCGAAGCCAAGGCACGGCGCGCTAAAAAAGAAATGATTGAAGCCAATTTAAGGCTGGTTATTTCAATCGCTAAAAAATATACCAACCGTGGATTGCAATTTCTGGATTTGATTCAGGAAGGCAATATCGGTTTAATGAAAGCCGTCGATAAATTTGAGTACCGTCGCGGGTATAAGTTTTCTACCTATGCAACTTGGTGGATCAGACAGGCTATTACCCGATCCATTGCGGATCAAGCCAGAACTATCCGTATTCCGGTGCATATGATCGAAACGATCAATAAATTGAATCGGATTTCCAGGCAGATACTTCAGGAATTGGGTCGGGAAGCCACGCCGGAAGAGCTGGCAGAACGCATGGAAATGCCGGAAGATAAGGTTCGCAAGGTATTAAAAATCGCCAAAGAGCCTATTTCAATGGAAACGCCTATCGGGGACGATGAAGATTCTCATTTGGGAGATTTCATTGAAGATGCTAAAGTATTGTCCCCGGTTGAGGCGGCAACGATAGCCGGATTGCGTGAATCGACACAAAATGTGTTGGCGGGATTGACGGCAAGAGAGGCAAAAGTTCTGCGCATGCGTTTTGGTATTAATATGAATACCGACCATACGCTGGAAGAAGTGGGCAAGCAGTTTGATGTGACGCGCGAGCGGATTCGTCAAATTGAAGCCAAGGCATTGAGAAAACTCAGACATCCTTCAAGATCAGAGCAATTAAGGTGCTTTCTGGATGGCGAGTAAATAATTCATTAAGGGCCCTTAGCTCAGTTGGTTAGAGCGTCCGACTCATAATCGGCAGGTCGTAGGTTCAAGTCCTACAGGGCCCACCATACACACGAAGGCTGCATAGGCGGCCTTTTGTACATTAGGGTTTTATATTTTAACAAGGTGGTATCGTGAGCAATAATTATACTTTCACATCAGAATCAGTTTCAGAAGGGCATCCCGACAAGGTTGCCGATCAAATTTCAGATGCGGTACTTGATGCCTTATTGGCACAAGATCCTCGTTCTCGCGTTGCTTGCGAAACACTGGTAAAGACCGGCATGGTCATTTTGGCGGGTGAAGTCACCACTAATGCCTGGGTTGACCTTGAAGCCCTGGTGCGAAAAGTCGTTTGTGACATCGGCTATGATCACGGCGATATCGGTTTCGACGGACAAAGCTGCGCTGTTTTAAATGCCATTGGCAAGCAGTCGGCCGATATTGCGATGGGCGTCGACGAAGCTGATGACCACGAACAAGGCGCAGGCGACCAGGGCTTGATGTTCGGTTATGCCAGCAATGAAACCGATGTGCTGATGCCAGCCCCGATTACTTATTCCCATTTGCTGGTCAAACGCCAATCTGAAGTCCGTAAAAATAAAACCCTACCTTGGTTACGTCCTGATGCCAAAAGCCAGATTACTTTCCGTTATGAAAATAACAAACCGGTAGCAATTGACGCCGTGGTTTTATCTACTCAGCATTCACCCGAAATTGCCACAAAAGCATTGCATGAAGCGGTGATGGATGAAATTATCCTGCCGGTTCTACCTAAAGAATGGCTGCATAAAGACACCAAATATTTCATTAACCCAACCGGCCAGTTCATTATCGGCGGCCCTGTCGGCGATTGCGGCCTGACCGGTCGTAAAATTATCGTTGATTCTTACGGCGGCATGGCAAGACATGGCGGCGGCGCATTTTCAGGCAAGGATCCATCAAAAGTCGACCGTTCCGCAGCCTACATGGCGCGTTATGTAGCAAAAAACATTGTTGCCGCCGGATTGGCCGAGCGCTGTGAAATCCAGGTTTCTTACGCGATTGGCGTTGCAGAACCTACGTCTATCACGGTTGAAACCTTCGGTACCGGTAAAATCAGTGAAGACAGACTGGTACAAATTATCAGAGACATTTTTGATTTAAGACCCAAAGGCTTGATTGCAATGCTGGGCTTATTAAAACCCATCTACCAAACAACAGCGGCGTACGGTCATTTCGGTCGCACCGAAGACTCCTTTAGCTGGGAAAAAACCGACAAAGTTGACGCATTAAAAGATGCGGCTGGTCTTAACTAAATACCAAATAAAGGAAAAATAATGAGCCAACCAGATTATAAAATTGCCGATATTGCTTTGGCAGCATGGGGCCGCAAGGAAATAAATATTGCCGAAACTGAAATGCCGGGCTTAATGGCGCTACGTGAAGAATTCGGCGCTGTACAGCCGTTAAAAGGCGCACGTATCGCCGGTTGTTTGCACATGACTATCCAGACAGCGGTATTGATTGAAACCCTGACGGCATTAGGCGCAACCGTGCGTTGGTCTTCCTGCAACATTTTTTCTACGCAGGATCATGCGGCGGCGGCAATGGCAGCAGCTGGAATTCCCGTTTTTGCCTGGAAAGGCGAAACCGAAGAAGAAGCGGAATGGTGTATTGCTCAGACTATTGATGGTCTTGATGGCTGGCGTCCGAACATGATTCTGGATGATGGCGGCGACTTGACCGTCATGATGCACGAAAAATATCCCGAATTAATGGCTGACATTAAGGGGCTGTCCGAAGAAACCACCACCGGCGTATTGCGTCTGTATGAAATGGTCGCCAAAGGCACGTTAAAAGTGCCTGCTTTTAATGTTAACGATTCGGTTACAAAATCTAAATTCGACAACCTGTACGGTTGCCGCGAATCGCTGGTTGACGGCATCAAGCGCGCTACCGACGTGATGATCGCCGGTAAAATCGCCGTCGTTTGCGGTTACGGCGATGTCGGTAAAGGTTGCGCACAATCGTTACGCGGCCTGGGCGCTACGGTATTAATTACTGAAATCGACCCGATTTGCGCACTGCAGGCGGCAATGGAAGGTTATCGCGTAGTCACGATGGAAGATGCAGCTCCGCTTGCTAATATTTTTGTTACCGCAACCGGCAACTTTAATATCATTACCCATCAGCACATGGTTGCGATGAGAGATCAGGCGATTGTTTGCAATATCGGCCATTTCGATGCGGAAATTGAAATTTCCTCATTGCGTCAATACACCTGGGAAAACATCAAACCCCAAGTCGATCATGTGATTTTCCCTGACGGCAAACGTCTGATCATTCTGGCAGAAGGCCGTCTGGTAAACTTAGGTTGCGGTACAGGGCATCCAAGCTTTGTAATGTCTAACTCATTCTGTAATCAGGTTCTGGCGCAAATGGAACTTTGGAGCAATGCGGCGCAGTATGAAAACAAGGTTTACATCCTGCCTAAGAAGCTGGACGAAAAAGTAGCAAGATCGCATCTTAAACAACTGGGCGTCAATTTGACCGTATTGACTGAGGCGCAAGCCAAATACATCAATGTTCCGGTTGAAGGGCCGTTTAAAGCTGATCATTATCGTTATTGATTAATCATCTCTCTCACGGTTCCCGTGGGAATGCAGTCCGTGCCGCTGCTGCGGCACGGACGCAATGAGTCTACACCGGTGCCGACAGAAATTTCAGCAACTATCTGCCCATACAGTCGTTAGATTCCCGTCAGTGAGACCATAAAATGCAATCACAAAAAAATCATCCCCAACTATTTAGTTTCGAATTTTACCCGCCAAAAACCGAAGAAGGCGCGGCAAGCTTGCAGGTTGTTTATAGCAAACTGGCCAAACTCAATCCCGATTTTTTTTCGGTCACCTTTGGGGCTGGCGGTTCGACCCGCGATAAAACCTTTACGACGGTTGTCGACATTCAAGCCAAAGGCATCGCCGCAGCGCCGCATTTATCCTGTGTTGCATCGACCAAAGCCAACATTCGCGCAATTCTGAAAGACTATCAGGATCACGGCATCACCAAAATTGTCGCCTTAAGAGGCGATTTGCCTTCCGGCATGATGTCAGCGGGAGAATTTCGCTATGCTAATGAGCTGGTCGAATTTATCCGCCAGGAAACCGGCGATCATTTCCAGATTCATGTTGCCGCCTACCCCGAAGTACATCCGCAAGCGACCAGCGGCGTGGAAGATTTTAAAAACTTCAAACGGAAAGTGGCAGCGGGGGCCAATGCGGTCATTACCCAGTATTTCTACAATGCCGAAGCGTATTTTCATTTTGTAGATGCCTGTGAAAAAAGCGGCATAACGATTCCTATCGTGCCCGGCATTATGCCGATCACCCAATATTCACAACTATTCCGCTTTTCAGAAATGTGCGGCGCGGATATTCCTCGCTGGCTACGAAAACGCTTGGAAAATTTCGGCGATGACAGGGAATCGATACAAGCATTCGGTCTGGACGTGGTCAGCGACCTTTGCCAACGTTTACTGGATGGCGGCGCACCGGGACTGCATTTTTATACGATGAATCAAGCCGCGCCTACCTTGGCGATTCTGGAAAATTTAAAGCGTTAACCGCATGTATTTGCTATGCTTGCGTACATGACTTACTTTCAGCCTATAAGATCATTTCGTCCACGAAAAATTGCGGTTTTTAGATTTGATTTGGTAACTATTCATTGGGGTAAAAATCATGGCGCTGGAATTAAAACAACAAGCCGAGTGGATTAGCGAGGAAGCGTATTTACAAAGCGAACTGCTTAGCGAAACAAAGCACGAGTATATTGACGGCGCTGTTTACGCAATGGCGGGCGCGAGTAAAAACCACCAGCGTATTACAGGTAATGTCAGCAGGGAATTTGGCAATCAATTAAAAAACACGCCCTGCGAACCTTTTTCATCGGATATTAAAGTAAAAGTAGGCAGCAAATTTTTTTATCCCGATGTCATGGTGGTTTGTAAGGATGACAGCGATAACGATTATTACACCGAAACCCCCGTTATTATTGTCGAGGTCTTATCGAAATCCACCCGCAGAATGGATGAAACCGCTAAAAAATTCGCCTATCAAACCCTGCCTGCGCTAAAAGAATATGTGTTAATCGAGCAGGATTTTGTCGATGTCGAAGTCTGCCGCCGTAGCGAAGGCTGGATATCCCGTCATTATTTTATGGGCGATACAGTGACTTTTGAATCAGTGGACTTAACGTTATCGGTGGCCGATATTTATCAGCGCGTCGAAAATGATGACGTAAGCTCCTTTGTTGCTTCGCTTAATCAGCCATAGCGACTAACGGCGCGAGGTTCCTTTAGCCTTTCACCTTTTGTCTTTTACCCGTGTCCAACCAATCCCTTTCCAATCGCGACCTTTCCGTTTTGTGGCATCCCTGCACCCAAATGAAAGATCACGAGACTTTCCCGATTATTCCGATCAAAAAAGGCCAGGGAATCTGGCTGGAAGATTTCGACGGCAATCGCTATCTCGATGCAATCAGCTCATGGTGGGTGAATCTATTCGGACATGCCAATCCGGTCATCAATGCGGCATTAAAAGACCAACTCGATACGCTGGAGCATGTGATCTTTGCCGGATTCACCCATGAGTCCGCCGTCAAGCTGGCGGAAAAACTGGTTGAAATAACGCCGCCAGGACTAAGCCGCTGCTTTTATGCCGACAATGGCTCTTCTGCGGTGGAAGTCGCGCTCAAGATGAGTTTTCACTATTGGAGCAACCACGGACAAACCCAAAAAACCAAATTCATCACCCTGGAAAACAGTTATCACGGCGAAACCTTGGGTGCGCTAGCCGTCGGCAATGTGCCGCTCTATAAAGAAACTTACGCGCCGTTATTGATGGACGTCATCACCGTACCCGGCCCGGACTGTTATTACCGCGAGCCCGGCGAATCATGGGCGGATTATTCCACCCGCCGTTTCACGCTGATGGATCAGGCGCTGCAACAGCACGGTGATACGGTTTGCGCGGTCATCATCGAACCGTTGGTGCAATGCGCCGGCAATATGCGCATGTACGACCCGGTCTACTTGCAATTGTTGCGCGCCGCCTGCGACAAATACAACGTGCATTTAATCGCCGATGAAATCGCAGTCGGTTTCGGGCGCACCGGAACATTATTCGCCTGTGAGCAAGCGGCGATCAGCCCTGATTTTATGTGCCTGTCCAAAGGCTTGACGGGCGGCTATTTGCCGTTGTCGGCGGTGTTGACCACCAACCAAGTGTACCAAGCCTTCTATGCCGATTATCAAGCAATGAACGCATTCCTGCATTCGCATAGCTATACCGGCAATGCGCTGGCTTGCCGGGCGGCACTTGCAACCATCGATATTTTCCAACAACATAACATCATCGAAAAAAACAAATCCTTGGCCGATAGCATGGCGAAAACAGCGGTGCGTTTTCATGATCATCCAAATGTCTCCGAAGTCCGGCAAACCGGCATGATTCTGGCGATTGAATTGGTCAAAAACAAGCATACCCGCGAGCCTTATCCCTGGCAGGAACGTCGCGGACTTAAAGTCTATCAATACGCGCTATCTAAAGGTGTATTATTACGGCCCTTGGGCAATGTCATTTATTTCATGCCGCCTTATATTGTCACCGAGGAAGAGCTCTTGTTAATCGCCGAGGTCGCATGGCAAGGCATACAACACGCAGTTAAGGACTGATTATGCGGATATCCAGATTATATACGCCAACGCCGCTGGCAACAGGCAAACTGATCGAGCTGGATGATGACAACGGCCATTATGTAAGAACCGTGTTGCGGCTGAAAAAAGACGCAGCCATCATTCTATTTAACGGTCACGGTGGCGAATTTTTATGCACGGTCGCCGAAGTCAGCCGGAAAGCCGTGCTGATTAATATCGAACAATGGACTGACCGTAGCGTGGAATCGCCATTGCAGGTGACGCTGGGCCTAGGCATCTCGCGGGGCGACCGAATGGATTTGACGGTGCAAAAAGCCGTTGAACTCGGCGTTAACCGCATCACCCCGTTATTGACCGAGCGTTGCGTGGTGCAGTTCAAAGGCGAGAAAAAGCCGCAACGCTTGTTGCATTGGCAGAAAATAGTGCAACATGCCGCAGAGCAAAGCGGCAGAACCACCTTGCCCGCATTGCAGGAAGTCGAAACGCTGCAAAACTGGGTAGGGCAGCAACAAGGGCTGAAAGTGTTTCTCGACCCTTATGCAGAAACGACATTAACGGAATTAACACCTGAAACGTTGAAAGCCTGTCCTGAGCCTAGTCGAAAGGTAACCTTACTTACCGGCCCCGAAGGCGGCTTTTCCGACCAGGAACGAGACATGGCGAAAGCTTCCGGCTTTATACCCGTCCGCTTAGGCGCTCGCATATTAAGAACCGAAACCGCATCGATTGCCGCCTTAGCCGCCGTACAGCTGTTATGGGGCGATTTTGGCAGAGGAAACAACGAATGATCAGAAAAATGTTTTACTCACTAGTGCCACTTTTGGCACTGCTGACAGCCGGATCGTTAGCTTGCATAGCGGGCTATTTTATTTTTCAAGGTATAGACGGCCAGCTTCCTTTATCAAAAATAATCACCAAAGCTACGCAGTTATTTTTAGTGCTGAGCATTTTCCCGGCTATGGCCTATCTGAAATTTAACAAGTACGATTTAGGGGTTGCAGAGCAAGCCGTTTTTTTAAAGCAAATATTGTCAGGCTTTGGCTTGGGATTTATCACCCTGATGCCGGTATTTATTACCCTGTATATTCTCGGCATCGATATTGTTGATCAATCGGAGCCGTGGACAGCCGGTTTCATTGTTAAAAAAACAACCCTGTCTTTGTTGCTGGCGCTATTAATTGCAGTATTTGAGGAATCGGTTTTTCGAGGGGTGCTATTAGCCGGTTTAAAAAAGAACATGCCGGTCATCGCGGCCGTTTTGATCAGCTCAACTTATTATGCGGCGTTACATTTTCTGGACAGCCAAACCGAGATACCTTTCCAGCAAGCTCACCTGTTAAGTGGTTTTACCTTGCTCGGCGAAGCATTGGCTAATGTGCTGAATCTGAAAAACGCATTGGCATTCCTCTCATTACTGGTCGTCGGCATTTTTCTCGCGGTAATCAGAACGCAGGTAAGAGAAAGCTTGGGGCTGTGTATCGGCTGTCATGCCGGGTGGGTGTGGCAAATAAAAATGAATGCCAGCCTGTTCAATACGGATTTTAACTCGGAATATCTATATCTGGTCAGCAGTTATAACTATGTCGTCGGGCCTTTGGTTACCGGCTGGCTCAGCCTCGCCATCATCGGCTATTTTGTTTATAAAAAGGTTCAGGGATAACTTAATCCCTGAAATTTTCAAACTGCAACGGCATTTCCAGCTTTTCTTCCCTGAGCATTTTAATCACATCCTGTAGATCATCCCGGTTTTTGCCGGTGACCCTGACTTGATCGCCCTGAATGGCCGCCTGGACTTTCAGTTTTTTATCCTTAATCAACTTGACGATTTTTTTTGCCAGCGCCGAGTCCAGGCCCTGCTTCATGATGATTTCCTGGCGCACCGACTTACCGCCGGGCTTGGGGTCGCCAACCTCCATGCAGGCTATATCCACGCCGCGCCGACTGAGCTTGGTACAGACCACACTGAACATTTGTTGCAACTGAAACGTCGATTCGGAGGTCATAACCAGTTTATCGTCAGTCAATTCAAAGCTTGAGTCGGTGCCCTTAAAATCAAAGCGCGTGGTCACTTCTTTATTGGCTTGATCGACGGCATTTTTAATCTCGTGCTTGTCGAATTCGGAAATGATGTCGAAGGAAGGCATGGTTATGATGTCAGGGTGATGAAAGGAGCACACTATAATGATCTTTACCGCATTATTCAACAGACTTCAGTCCATTGACTCCGACTTAAGAAACTCGCTGACCGCCTTAATGCGCAAGCGGCGTATTGCTGCGCCGATCTGCACGCCTTTAAGTTCGCTGTTCAGAATAGCCGAAGTATCAACAGCTACCGCCGCCTTGGCCGCGCCGCTCAGCAGTTCGGCTTGGGGATAGGGGGAATTTTCAAAGCCGGTTCGGCCTTTGGCATCCGCCTCACAAGCCAGCAGAAACTCGGGCAGCTTGTTGGCTGGCTTGTATGCTCCCAAAGCGGCCAACATATCGGCTATTGTCGAAGCGCGTAATTCAAAAATCCGGTGGCAGTGGGTATGGTATTGCATGACTTGCATAGCCAGCACTTTAAACGAATTAGGCACGCGCAAGCGCTCGCACATTTGCTCCAGAATGGGCAGCCCCTGGGTTTCATGTCCGTGATGATGCGGCCAATTTGCCTTGGGCGACACGCCCTTGCCCAGATCGTGGACTAATGCTGCAAATCTGACTTCGGGGCTGGACGACAAAAACACTGCCTGCTCCAAACAGAGCATGACATGAATGCCGGTATCGATTTCCGGGTGATATTTTTCCGGCTGCGGCACACCAAATAAACAATTTATTTCCGGGAAGATTTTATCCAGCGCCGCGCAATCTTTTAAGATATAGAAAAAAGCGCTGGGCGATTTCTCGTTAAGCGCCTTAAACAGTTCCGCCCAGACCCGCTCAGGAACCAGATGATCCACTTCCCCTGCCGTCACCATGGACAGCATCAAACCCTTAGTTTCTTCGTCCAGCGTAAAACCCAGGTGACCGTAGCGGGCGGCAAAACGGGCGACACGCAATATCCGCACCGGGTCTTCGGCAAATGCCGGTGAAATATGCCGGAAAATGCGTTGTTCAAGATCACGTTGTCCGCCGTAAGGATCGATAAGCTGTCCTTGTGGCGTCATTGCCATCGCATTGATGGTCAGGTCTCGGCGGATCAAATCCTGTTCCAGGCTAACATCCGGCGCTGCGTGTACCGTGAAGCCTTTATAGCCGGGTGCGGTTTTTCGTTCGGTTCTGGCCAGCGCATATTCTTCATGGCTTTGCGGATGCAAGAATACTGGAAAATCCTTGCCGACCGGCCGAAAGCCCTGTTGCACCATGGATTCCGGGGTCTCGCCGATCACCACCCAGTCCCGCTCCTTGACCGGAAGCCCGAGTAATTTATCGCGCACCGCGCCGCCAACAAGGTATATTTCCACAAAGTTAACTCAAGCCGTTTTAAAATGCGCCTAGAATAGCACAGCCGTATTCAAAGAGGCATAATGGCTGAACGTTCGATCAACCGGTAATCAGGGGAATTAAAGTGATAGCAATTTTTTTAGCCAGTATTTTATTGGGCGCAGTCGCAGGATTGATGGCGGGGCTATTCGGGATTGGCGGCGGCCTGATTATAGTGCCGGTTTTAGCGATGTTGTTTGCGGCGCAAGGATTCCCCGCCGAACTGGTCATGATCATGTCGGTGGCAACCTCGCTGGCGACCATTGTTTTTACCTCGATCTTTTCGGTACTGGCGCACCATCGTTTGGGTTCGGTATTGTGGCCTAAAGTGCTGGCTTTGGGGCCGGGGATTATGGTCGGTGCCGCACTCGGATCGGTGGTCGCCGATCATATAGCCGGTGGTGTATTGCGCTTTCTGTTTACCATCTATTTGTTAGGCGTGGGCGTACAAATGGCCTTGCAGTTAAAGCCTAAACCCGGACAGCAGCAACCTTCCAAAAAGTTGGATTTGGGCGTATCAGGCCTGATCGGGCTGGTGGCGTCACTGTTGGGCATAGGCGGAGGTACGCTGATTGTGCCTTTTTTAGTGTATTTTCAAACGCCGATGCGCAATGCTGTTGCCATAGCCAGCGCCTGCGGCTTGCCGATAGCCGTCGTCGGAACGATAGGCTATGCGCTATTGGGCAAGGATATGGTACAGCTGCCCGACTGGAGTTTGGGTTATATTTATATCCCCTCTTTCTTGGGCATCGTACTGACCAGCACCTACACCGCCCCGATAGGCGCAAAGCTGGCGCACAAACTGCCAGCTGAGGAATTGAAACGTTATTTTTCGTTGCTGCTGTTTGTGATGGCGGGCAAATTGATCTGGTTTTAGTTCAGGTAAAATTGATGATAAGTTGAACGAAATTATCGCCATTCTCTAACTACCAATGTCCATTTTTCATTTGTTAAGGGCTATTGCAATCATCATATAAATTGAGATACTTGTAGCGTCTGTTTTAGGAGATCGAACCTTGACTAAACGACCAAAGATACAAAAAACCCACCATTCCTCACCTCCATGGCATCTTCTGGAGCCCTGGCAGACCGCTGCGTGGCTTAAGGTCGATCCCGAAAAAGGCCTCAATCATCAGGAGGCGAAAGAACGTCTCGAAACTTACGGCCCTAACGCCATCCAGGAGCAAAGCCGCCGGGGGCCGATTCGGATGTTTTTTGGGCAATTCGGCGATTTTATGATCATCGTGCTGATTTTGGCCTGCATCGTTTCGGGTTTGGTCGGCGATTTGACGGATACAGTCGTCATCCTCGTGATCATCATATTGAACGCGATCATCGGCTTCATCCAGGAGTACCGCGCGGAAAAAGCCGTAGCCGCGCTAAAACGGATGTCCAGCCCCACCGCGCGGGTGCTGCGCGAGGGAGAAATCCAATCCATAGCAGGACATGAGCTGGTTCCCGGTGATCTGGTCATGCTTGAGGCAGGCAATATCGTCCCGGCCGATCTCAAACTATTGGATGTGGCGCGGCTCAAGGTGGAGGAGGCCGCGCTAACCGGCGAATCGCTGCCGGTCGAAAAATCAGGGGCGTTGATACGTGAGCTGGATTCGCCGCTCGGCGACCGTCTCAATATGGCTTACAAGGGGACTATTGCGACCTATGGCCGTGGCGTCGGAATTGTCATAGCCACCGGGATGGACACCGAACTCGGCAAAATCGCCGAGCTCTTGCGCCAGGGAAAAGAGACTAAAACCCCGCTGCAACAACGCCTTGCCAGCTTCGGCATGCGCCTCGCCCTTTTGGTTTTGGCGGTCTGCGCGATCATTTTCGTGGTGGGTTTGTTGCGCGGTGAACCGCCCGTGCTGATGTTTCTGACCGCCATCAGCTTAGCGGTGGCAGCCATCCCGGAGGCTCTGCCTGCCGTGGCCACGGTGACCTTAGCGATAGGCGCGCGCAAGCTGGTCACCAAAAACGCGCTGATCCGTCGCCTGCCCGCCGTGGAAACTTTGGGTTCGGTGACCTTCATCTGCTCGGACAAGACCGGCACGCTGACGCAAAACAGGATGCATGCCGAAGCGTTCTACGTCGAAGAGCGCTTGCGGGAAGGCATAGCTGGCGATTTTCCGGCCCCGCTGTTACGGGCGCTGGCCCTGAATAACGACGCCCGCCGCGACCACGACGGGCAACTGTTGGGCGACCCGACCGAAATCGCCTTGTACGAAGCGGCCGAAAGCGTGGGCTATATTGGCGCCGATCTGTCCAAGGACGCGCCGCGACTGGATGAGATCCCTTTCGATTCCGAACGCAAACTGATGACCACGCTGCATCAGGAACATGGCGAACTGGTCGCTTACACCAAAGGCGCGCCGGAGAATGTGCTGCCTCGTTGCGTTAGCCTATGGGGCGGCGACGGCCCGCAGCCTCTGCCGAAGGAAACGATACTGGCCGCCGCCGAGCAAATGGCTAAGGAAGGCCTGCGGGTGCTGGCTCTGGCGTACCGGCAGTTCCCTGAACAGCCGCAAACGCTAGATGCCGATTCAATCGAAACCGGCCTGTGCTTCCTGGGCTTGGCGGGACTGATGGATCCTCCACGACCCGAAGCCAAAGAAGCGGTCGCGCTGTGCAAGACCGCCGGGATCACGCCGGTCATGATCACCGGCGATCACCCGGCCACAGCCCGCGCCATCGCAATCAGGCTAGGCATTGTCGATGACGGCTGCAAGGTGCTGACCGGGACTGAGCTGGCGCGGATGAGTCTTGAGGAATTCGAGAAGCAAGTCGAAGACGTGCGTATTTATGCCCGCGTTGCGCCGGAGCAGAAGATTAAAATCGTCAAGGCGCTACAGGACAGGGGGGAATTCGTAGCGATGACCGGGGACGGCGTCAACGATGCCCCGGCTTTGAGAGCCGCCAATATCGGCATCGCGATGGGCAAGATCGGCACGGATGTGGCGCGGGAGGCATCGCACATGGTGCTTCTGGATGATAATTTCGCCACCATCGTCACCGCTGTGCGCGAGGGGCGGCGGATTTTCGACAACATCCGCAAGTTCATCAAATACACGATGACCAGCAACTCGGCAGAGATATGGACGCTGTTTCTGGCGCCTTTTCTGGGCTTGCCGCTCCCTTTACTGCCCATCCATATCCTCTGGATCAATCTGGTCACCGATGGCCTGCCGGGGCTTGCCCTGGCCGTCGAACCGGAAGAGCTCGGCATCATGCAACGCCCGCCGCGCCCGCCGCAGGAAAACATTTTTGCGCAAGGCATGTGGCAGCACATCCTGTGGATCGGCCTGTTGATGGGCGGCGTTTCCTTATTCGCCCAAGGCTGGGCATATTTTACCGGTTCCGCCCACTGGCAGAGCATGGTGTTCACCGTGCTGACCCTGTCGCAGATGGGGCATGTGCTGGCGATCAGGTCGGAACGGGAATCGTTCTTCAGTCAGGGACTGTTTTCCAACAAGCCGCTGTTGGGCGCGGTGCTGTTGACCTTCGGCCTGCAAATGGCAGTGTTGTATGTGCCGGTCTTGCAGCCTATCTTCAAGACCGAGGCCTTGAGCTGCGATGAGCTATTGATCTGTCTGGCGCTTTCTTCGGCCGTATTCTTTGTGGTGGAAATCGAAAAATGGATGCGCCGCCGGGGCTGGATTTACCGAAACGGGCCGCAAAATTCAAAGCAAGCTTTGCCTACATGGATGTAGGTAAGGGGCGTGAGCACGACTGCATGGATGCAGGAGGTAGAGCAATGCAGGAGCAATTGCCGAGGAGCGGAAGCTTTGAACTCCGGCATCTAATTTTTCCGGAGTCCAAAGCTTGCTTTGGCTGCTTCAAAGTCGGCATAAGGATTTAAACCTAAAAACCGCAGTTGAATATTCCAAAATCCCGTTCCCCCTGAGCGAAATAAGCCCCGTGTACGTGGTAAGGATCAGTACAAACCGCTTACACAGACTTCAACTGCGCTTAGGATAATACCTAAATCATTACGAACCTATTATTGGGTGTTAGAATACGATCATAATCGTGCGTTTGCCCAATAGCTGACATCTGAAAAATGCACAAAACGAATCCGTCAAAAACATTTTCTATTTAAGAGGACACTATGCGGAACCTGAAGTTTTTACCCGCGCTGATTGGAGCGACTCTTGTCATCGCTATCATTTTATATGTCGCTTTCTATTTCATATTCCTTGATCTGTTTGTTGACTTATGGTGGTACGAATCATTAAAACTTGAAGCCTACTTCTGGCTTAGGCTGCTCTACAAGTTCTTCCTTTCCGGCGGAGTCACGCTGGCGTTCTTTGCCATTTTCTTTTTTCATTTCTGGATCGCTTCACGCTATCTGGGCATCAATCCGGCTGACGAGCTTCTAAGTAACCTGGATAAGCGCCGACGCTTCCAGCGTTTTGCCGACACCTTTATGAATGGTTCGGCAATGGTATATACGCCAATTTCCTTGATTCTGGCCATATTTATCGCCATCCCTTTCTATGATCAATGGGAATCGACACTGCTGTACTTTTTCGGCAGTGATTCGGGCGTAACCGAAACGGTTTACGGCAAGGATGTCAGCTTTTATATGCTGTCCTATCCTACCTACATGCTGATTCAGCAAGAACTGCTGACAACCGCCTCGCTAATCTTCTGCATGGTCGGTATTTTATATTGGCTGGAACATGTTTTTATACCTGATGAAAACTCTGAGTTCCCCTTAGGCGCCAAGATTCATCTAACTACCCTAATTGGCTTTGTGGTTGCCTTTGTGGTCTGGGGATTCATGCTGGATCGCTTTACGCTGCTTTATACCGATACGCACGAACCGATATTTTATGGCCCGGGTTTTATAGAAATACGCTATCAATTGCCGCTGATCTGGTTGGGAATTGTTACCTTCCTGGCGACAGCGATAACGGCAGGCCTGTTTATTTTTTCAGAAAAACACCGTGTAAAAGCGCCCTTTTTAATATCACTTACGGCTTTTTTATGCGTTTTAGGGTTGCCTAAAGTCCAATTTATCCCCGATTTAATCCAAAAATATATAGTCAACCCGAATCCGGTCAAAACCGGCAAGTCGTTTATGCAGCACAATATTGATGCGACGCTGGATGCTTACGATTTGAAGAATATCAAGATTGTTGATCTACCCATCAAACTCGATGCCGTTGACGACATTGAAGCATGGAGCACACAAAAACATTTTGAAAACATACCGGTTTGGGACAGGGAAATCCTGATTGACACTTATATTCAGTTGCAGTCGATAAGACCGTATTACACATTCCTGTCTGTCGATGAAGACCGCTATTTTCTTCTTGACCACACCCGGCAGGTCAATCTTGCGGCCAGAGAAGTCAATCTATCGAAGTTGCCGCCTGAAGCCCAGAACTGGGAAAACACCCATATGCGTTATACTCACGGTTATGGCGCCGTGGTCACTCCAGCCGCACAAGATGCGGGCCAACCTCTGCTCTGGTATTTGCGCGATTTAAACCTGAGCTCGAACGTCGGTTTAACCGTTAAATACCCGGATATTTATTATGGCCAGGAACAATACACTTACGCCATAGTGCCCAATAAGCTGGATGTCATGGGAATATCCGGCACGCTATCCGACCCCAGTGTGGAAAGTGTTTATAAAGGCAAAGGCGGCGTACCGATTCCCTCCCTGTTCAGAAAGGCGTTATTCGCCTTTTATTTCAAGGACGAAAAAATATTCTTTTCCACCAATATATCGAAAGAAAGCCAGGTATTAATGCGCCGGAATATCACAACGCGCATCAATACGCTGACGCCATTTCTGCATCTGGATAATGACCCCTATCTGGTAATAACCAAAGACCGATATTACTGGATACAGGATGCGTATACGCTTTCTAACCGGTATCCCGTTTCCAAACCTGCAGGCGACGACTTCCTGGACGGCAAACATAAATTTAACTATATCCGTAATTCCGTCAAGGTGGTGGTAGACGCTTTTGACGGCGGCGTCCAGTATTATATTTCCGATCCATCAGATGCCATTATTCAAGCGTACAACGTCGCTTATCCCAGCCTGTTTAAAAATCTGGAGGAAATGCCCGCCGACCTAAAGTCGCATTTGCGTTATCCCAGAGATCTGTATTATCTGCAGATGAAAGTGTATGCCAAATATAATCAACAGAAACCCGAATTATTTTACCAACAGGCGGAAACATGGCAATTCGCGAAGGTTCGGGGTCAGCCGGTAAAACCTTATTATCAAACCATCGATTTTGGCAACTGTAATGGCAAAGAGGAATTTGTCATGCTGAATCCGATGACGCCGGTCAACAGCAATAATCTCAGCATGATAGGGGTAGCAGGCATAATGGATACCAAGACCTGTAGCTCGGAATATAAACCCAGCATCACCCTTTATAAGTTTCCTAAGGATGTCCAGGTCAACGGGCCTGCACAGGTTGAGTCCCTGATTGAACAAAATCCGGAAATTTCCGCCCAGTTTACCCTCTGGGATCAGGGCGGTTCAAATATCCGGTTGGGCCGCATGATCATCATGCCGATGGGCAACAGCGTACTTTACGTACAGCCGGTTTACATAGTCTCAATCACAAACGGCATCCCCGAGCTCATCAGGGTTATTGTTTCGATCGGCAATCAGGTGGTCATGGACACCAACTTCTGGTCGGCGTTTAACCGTTTGAAACAAATTTATATCAAAAACGCCGCCGACAGTGATGGAACAGGGACTTCTAAAGCCGTTATAGAGCCAAAAAAGAACTAAGGGGGCATATTACATATCAGATCAGCGAAGTTTATGCCCCGCTGATCTGGTCTTTCACACGTCTTAAAACATTACGTTATGCAGCATCAGCGCACAAAACCGGACGAGCCGAAACCAAAAGCCTCATCACCAAGAAAAATGGCACACAGATAACACAGATTTGACGGATAAACACTGATAAAACTTTGCGTTACTTTGCGTACAGCTCTGCGTT
Organism: Candidatus Methylobacter oryzae; assembly: GCA_945861405.1. Lineage (GTDB taxonomy): Bacteria > Pseudomonadota > Gammaproteobacteria > Methylococcales > Methylomonadaceae > Methylobacter_A > Methylobacter_A oryzae_A. Next base: position 48,121 of record CAMAUL010000011.1, read on the forward strand.
ACTCTGCGGTTAATAATGTTTTTTTTAACCGCAGAGTCTCGCAAAGGGAGCTTATTTCCGACTTAAAGATTTACCAAATAAGCGCGCATCACATAATAATATGTTTATAAACAAAAATATCATAAGTCTTGTCAAAAAATGTAAAGACTTGACTGGTAAGAGACTAAGGCCGATAAATCCTGTTTCAGGTCATCAAGAATAGTTGTTGTAGCACCATGCTCATATTTATCATAAGCGCACAATGAGATCATTAATGATGAAAAAAAAGAACCCATCAGACAGTCGTCCATGGCATGCTCTTTCCCCTGATGCAATTTGTGATGCTTTTTCCAGCACTGACCAAGGCTTAAGCCGGCAAGAGGCTGAGCGCCGACTGACAAAAGTCGGCTTCAATAAACTGACGCCAACGGCCAGTCGCGGCCCCCTCAAACGCTTTTTCAGCCAATTTCATAATGTGCTCATTTATGTATTGCTTGCCGCAGCCGGTGTAACGGCGGCTATTGATCACTGGGTGGACAGCGGCGTTATCGTCGGCGTGGTAGTGATCAATGCGCTGATCGGTTTCATTCAGGAAGGCAAAGCGGAAAAGGCTCTGGATGCGATACGCAATATGCTCACGCACCAGGCCATGGTGCGGCGTGATGGCAAGAATGTTCTGATGCCTGCCGGGCAACTGGTTCCGGGCGATATTGTAGCCCTGGAAAGCGGTGACAAAGTGCCTGCTGATTTGCGTCTGTTACAGGTCAAAAATTTGCGTGCCGATGAATCCATGCTCACAGGAGAATCCTTACCCGTCGAAAAAAATACGGCGGTTGTCGGTGTCAATGCGCCATTAGGGGATCGATTCTGTCTGGCTTATTCGGGCACCTTAATTACCTATGGGACTGCGCTCGGTATGGTAGTCGCTACCGGTGACAAAACCGAAATCGGCCGTATCAGTTCCATGCTGCGCACGGTTCCGCAACTGACCACGCCGCTGCTACGGCAGATTGCCGGTTTCAGCAAATGGTTGACCTTTGCTATTTTAACGCTGGCCTCAGCTACGTTCGCCTATGGCTGGATCATTCAGCATTCTTCTTTGACAGAGCTGTTTATGTCTGCGGTGAGCCTTGCCGTGGCCGCCATTCCCGAAGGTTTGCCGGCCATTATGACCATTACCCTGGCTATCGGTGTGCAGCGCATGGCCAAACGCAATGCCATTATCCGGCGCTTACCGGCCGTCGAGACTTTAGGCTCGGTGACCGTCATCTGTTCCGATAAAACCGGCACCCTGACCTGTAACGAAATGACCGCTAAATCGGTGTTCGTTAATAACAAACTATTTACTGTGGAAGGCGTCGGTTATAACCCCCGCGGAGGTTTTAAACTGGCCGACGAAACAACGATTGTAGAAGATCACCCGCATTTGCATGAGTTGCTTCGTGCCGCCGCGCTGTGCAATAACGCAAGATTAGAGCAAAAATCCGTCAATGGGATTGCTCACGGCGACAACCGCGTACACGGCGACAACTGGATTATACACGGTGACCCTACGGAGGGCGCCTTGATCACCCTGGCGCACAAAGCCGGAATGGATGCCGATTTTCTCAATCGGGACATGCCGCGTACCGACATCATCCCGTTCGAATCGGAACATCGCTATATGGCGACACTGCATCACGACCATAGCGGCCATGCCTTTGTGTTTATCAAAGGCGCTCCCGAACGGGTGCTAAGCATGTGCAGTCTTCAGCGCCTTGATGGCGAAGATGTACCCCTTCATGTTGCCCATAGTCATCAAATGATGGAAGAAATCGCAGGCCGTGGTCAGCGCGTGCTGGCGATTGCGTTCAAGACGGTAGCTGCCACGCAAAAGCAGATCGGCTTTGCCGATGTTGAAACCGGACTGACTTTGTTAGGTCTGGTCGGCATGATCGACCCGCCGCGCCCCGAAGCCGTTAAAGCGGTGCTCAAGTGCCAGAACGCCGGTATCCGCGTCAAAATGATTACCGGCGATCATGCGGCGACGGCCGTAGCCATTGCCGCACAGATCAATATCGGCAACGGCTTGGTACTGAGCGGAGCAGACCTGGATCGAATGACCGATAGTGAATTGAAAGCCGCCATCCGCAACGTCGATGTTTTTGCCCGTACCAGCCCGGAAAACAAGTTACGCCTGGTAACCGCGCTGCAGGCAGACGGGCATGTGGTGGCCATGACCGGCGACGGCGTTAATGATGCACCGGCATTAAAACGCGCCGATGTAGGCGTGGCGATGGGTAAAAAAGGTACCGAGGTCGCCAAGGAAACCAGCGAAATGGTGTTGGCCGATGACAATTTTGCTTCCATAGCCCATGCCGTTGAAGAAGGCCGTGGTATTTACGACAACCTAAAAAAGTCGATTATTTTTATCTTGCCTACCGGTGTCGGTGAAGCGTTGACTATCGTCGCGGCCATCGTCATAGGCGAAGCATTGCCTATTACCCCGGTACAAATATTATGGGTGAATATGATTACTGCGGTGATGTTGTCGCTAACGCTTGCCTTTGAGCCGCCGGAGCGAAACATTATGAGCCGGAAGCCCCGGAAGCCGGATGAGCCGTTACTCTCGGCGTTTTTGATTTGGCGCATTCTGTTTGTGTCGCTGATTATGATAACCGGCTCTTTCGGCCTGTTTCTCTGGGAGCGATCATTGGGAACCCCGATTGAACAAGCGCGGACGGTTACTGTGAATACGCTGGTGATGTTTGAAATATTTTATCTCCTCAATAGCCGTTACTTGTACCATTCCGTGCTCAATCTGCATGGCCTGTTCGGTAACCGGCTGGTGTGGCTGGCAATCGTATTGCTAATAGCATTCCAAATGGCTTTTACCTATTGGCAGCCCATGCAAGTGTTGTTTGGCACGGTTGAACTAGACGCGCATACCTGGCGAATGATAGTCGCCGTCGCCTCAAGCGTGTTCATCCTGGTTGAAATCGAAAAGTTTTTCATCCGCTTATTTCTGCCCAAAGCAGCTGTCGGGAATAACAAGAAATGAATAATCCTAGAAAAATCAGTTCGTCCACGAAAAACACGAAAAGCACGAAAACATTCAAAGATATACCAAGTCCGCGTAGGGCGGAATAGCGTAGCGTATTCCGCCGAATGAGTGTCCCGATCCATACGGCGCATTACGCTAACGCTAATGCGCCCTACGCCCCTAAGCAGCTATCGCGAAAATAGCGACACTATCATGATTTTATCTTCTTACTTTGTATGACCGACGACTCCGGCTGTTGTCACAAAGCGCAGAGCATCCTCCACAGACATATCCAACGGTACTACAGAGGTACGCCGCATAATGACGGTGAAACCACCGATCTGATAGCTGAATGGCAGATAAACAGCCACCTGGCCATCCGCATTAAGCGGATCGGAAAATCCCGAGAAATCGGAACGGGTAATAAAGCCGATCTGTTTGCCGCCGTTTGCCGACACATCAACCAGGACGACCTGCCTAAGCTCTTTCCCGGGTTCACTGGAGAATATCGAAATCAGGTCACGGATGGCTGTATAAATGGATTTTACAACGGGAATCTGGATGACATACTCTTCAGCTTTCCGGAACAGTCTGTGAATGGTTTCGGATTCCAGAAATCCGCCGACAAAAAACACCACCGCGAGACCGGAAACAAACCCCAAGCCTTCTATATACCAATTGTTAGGCAAAAAAACCTTGAATATATTACCCAGCACCAATTCTGCAGTCACCGCCAGCCAATACAGCAAATAAAGGGTGATCGTGATCGGTACAATAGCGATTAAGCCTTTTAAAAATGTCTTGCTGATTTGTTTCATTTTAGTCTACTGGTTTTTGATAGGGTGTGCTTAGAAAATCGGACGGTTAATATTTTGGGTCGACTATTTTTTAAAACTCCAACACAATATCAGCCACAAAAATTTGCGCAATTCCTCAAGGATCAGTACAAACGCGGCAACACCGGTCGCAATCAGCCAATCCATCTGCGTCAATGTTGTGGTATGGAATATGACTTGCGCAGGCGGCCAGTGAATGACCAGTACCTGCAATGAAATCACCCCGAAAATAGCCAGCCAGAGCATTCTATTGGAACAGAAATGCCGGTTAAATGCTGTGCCTTTTTCAGCGCGGGCATTAAAAACGTTGAATACCTGAAACAGCACGAAGGTAGTGAACGCCAGCGTTGTGGCGTGCGCCGCATTCCCCCCGCCCGGCAGGCTTGCGGCATACACACCATCCGTCTGTAAGTCGTAATATAATACCCCCAAGGTACCGATAGCCATGGTCAATCCGTAGCTGAAAAGATTGCCGAAGCGTCGCAATGACAGTATCCGCGCGTCAGGGTCACGCGGCGCTTCGTCCATGCTGCCGGTGCGAACGGGATCAACGCCTAGCGCCATGGCCGGTGGGCCGTCCATGATGATGTTAATCCACAGCAATTGTACCGCAGTAAAAGGCACAGGCATGCCCAGCAGCGGTGCGCAAGCCACCGTCAGGATAGCGCCGATATTGGTGGAAAGCTGAAAGCGGATAAATTTGACCATGTTGTCGTAAATCCCCCGCCCTTCCTTGACCGCCTTGACGATGGTGGCGAAATTGTCATCGGTCAGTATCATCGTCGCCGCTTCCTGAGCGACATCGGTGCCGGTGATGCCCATGGCGATGCCGATATCGGCGCTCTTCAGGGCAGGGGCATCGTTGACGCCGTCGCCGGTCATCGCAACTATGTGACCGTCTGCTTTTAAGGCGTTGACAATCCTGACCTTCTGTTCAGGCGCAGTGCGGGCGAAGACGGCGATGGCGTTGATGCGTGCGGCCAGAGCACGATCATCCAGAACAGCCAATTCCTTGCCTTCAATGACTTCACCCGCCAAGCCCAGTTCCTTGGCAATCGCCTTAGCGGTCACCTTTTGGTCGCCGGTGATCATCTTGACTGCGATACCGGCCTGCTGGCAGAGTTTGATGGCGTCGCGGGCTTCGGCTCTTGGCGGATCCATCAGACCGACCAGCGCGACAAAGGTAAGATCCTCGATGTATTGAAACAGATCGCCATCAAGCTGCATGGTGTCGGCGGGCAGCGTTCGCACTGCCACTCCCAATACCCGCAAACCAGTGCTGGCCATTGTTTCGTTTTGTGCCAAAAGTTTGTCTCGTTTAACAGGCAACGAGTTTCCATTGCCATCAACTACCGAATGACACATTTTGAGCAGCACTTCCGGTGCGCCTTTAATGAACACCTTGATCTGATCGCCATGACGATGAAATGTCGCCATGAATTTATGCTCGGCATCAAAAGGGATTTCGGCAATTCGGGGTAGTTGGCTGTTTGCCTGTTCCTTGTCGATACCGCCTTTAATGGCAAGCACCAGTAATGCGCCTTCCATCGGGTCGCCCACCACCTGCTTCCCTTGCAAATGGCTGTTATTGCACAAAGCCAGCGGCAGCAGCAAATCCGTCATATCGGCGACAGGCAAAATCTCGCCGGTAACTTCATAACCTTCGCCGCTAACGCTATAGCTTTGACCTTTATAAAAGATTGACCGCGCAGTCATCTGGTTGACCGTCAAGGTACCGGTCTTGTCGGTACAAATAACCGTGGTACAGCCTAGCGTTTCCACGGCGGCCAGACGTTTGACGATGGCCTGCTGACGCGCCATGCGGTGCATCCCCAGCGCAAGGGTTACCGTAACGACCGCCGGTAGGCCTTCGGGGATGGCTGCCACGGCCAGTGCGATGGCGGTATAAGCCGTCTGAATCAGCGGCTCCCCTCGCCACAGGGCGCTGACAAACAAAACGACAATGACCGCCAGCGCAATCAGCGCCATACGTTTACCCAGACTGTCGAGCTGTATTTGCAGCGGCGTGGCCCCGTCTTCTGTTTGCGTTAACAGGTTCGCCAGTTTGCCGATTTCGGTTTCCATGCCGGTGGCAGTCACCACCATTTCAGCACGGCCACGGGTGACGGCATTATTCATATAAAGCATGTTGCTGCGTTCGGCGAGAGGCAGTGATGCCATCGTAAGTGCCTGTTTCTGCTTGGTAACTGGCATCGACTCGCCGGTCAACGAGGATTCATCGACTTCCAGTGTGTGTGCAGTGATAATGCGGCCATCAGCGGGTATTTTTCCGCCAGCTTCGAGAATGACAATATCCCCCGGCACCAGCTGGTCGGCAGGCAGTTCAATATTACGACCGTCGCGGCGTACCTCGGCTAGCAACGCAAGCATCTTTTTAAGCGCAGCCAGCGATTTTTCGGCCTGAAATTCCTGATAAAATCCCAATAGGCCGTTAATGACGACCACCACCAGAATCACTACGCCGTCTTTTAAATCACCGATAGCGGCAGCCAGGATGGCCGCTGCAATTAGCACCAGAATAAGGAAGCTTTTGAACTGGGATAGCAGCAAATGCCAGGCGGGGCGCGGCGGCTTCTCGGTCAGCCGGTTGGGGCCGTAACGATTCAGCCGATCTGCGGCAGCTATTTGGCTCAAGCCGGTGGCTAGCTCCGAAACCTGTTCATGGAGCGCTTCTTCCGCTGACAGGGTATGCCAGGCAGGTCTGGTTACTGCGTCTGGAGAGGATGCGGTATTGGCCTGTTCAGAGCGACGTTTATAAAAACAACGCCTTGCGGCTAACCAAATCAATGCGCCTGAAATTGCGACTACTATGGCGATTGCCGGTAAGGCAGCTATGTCTATAAGATAATCATTATTGAATAAATCTTTAACCAGTGGCATTGCAGTGTGTCTCCATTGTTACGTGCAAGGTATCAGCCGAAAAGGTACGCACAGCGTACCCTACGAACTCCGTGGTTGGGTTAAGCGCGTCTTTTTGCGCCGTAACCCAACACATTCGTGTCGCAAATGTCGGGTTACGCTACGCTCGGCAATTGCTCCTGCATTGCTCTACCTCCTGCATCCATGCAGTCGTAACCCAACGTGGCTACAGGGTAAAATCACTCGGGTGGCTTGTCCCGCAGCATCGTTCCAAATGACTGGGCCTGCATCATCAGGTTATCCCCGGTGATTGCAAGGAATGGCCTGACCGGACAACCGGCAGTATATAACACTCTTGCTGTCCAGACATTGCAGGTTCTGAACAAGTGGTACGTTTCCTGAGACCGGTAAAACTGACTGACGCCATAGAGGCCCACACCTAAAGGTACCAGGTTGCCAGCCAGATCTCTGTCATAACTTGCCGCAATATAACGGATCAAGCGTTGAAATCCGGCATCTGACAGCCGGATCATAATGATCTCGCTATGAGGAAAATAGGATGCTACGGAATCATTGAAAGCAACAATGTGCAAGACGCTTGGATTAGGCAACAATAGCGCCTTAAGTGCCAGTCCCAAGTGAAAACTCGGCGTTTGGTAGAAATCCCTGTCGCCCCACCCGATTTCAAGATAGTCGGTGCTGGAAAAGCCCTTATGAACCAGCCGGACATCATCGGGTATATCAACCCTTTTAACAACGACACCGACGTGCCAGCCGTGACTTACCAGATAGATCGTAAGCGCCGGCTCCCTTGCGTCTACGGGACACTCCCCATTGATTGAAGTCGCACACCCGCTGCAAAGGACTGTTACAGTCAGTGTGCAAAGGAGAAGAATTCGGTTAATCATATCGCTCATCATGAAAAATATAGTATGAATAGACCTAAAAAACAAAATCCTGACAAATCCTCCGGGAGAGGATTTGGACACACAACGTGTGCCCGCAGGGTGACAAATCGGCAGGAGAGCCGATTTGCACGGCTCTGCCGCCCGCAAGGGCGAGCCACAGGGATGTGGTGAGTGAAAACAGGGATGTTTTTCATCAAACTTCCGGTTCTTAGCTTCCGCCCACTGCTGCGCCCAAATCCACGCGACTATGGCCGAGCAAGGTGCCGGTGGCGAAAGCGAGGTCGATCATGGACACCTGATAGTCGCCGATGGCGCGCACTTCGCGCAGTTGCGCCTCGCCGAGACGGGTGAGGGTTTCCAGCACCTCGGTCATAGTCCTAAGTCCCTCGCGAAATTGTTTCAGCTCGGCATCGTAGTTTAGTCCGGCAAGCAAAACATTCTGCCGCGCGGCGAGAATGCGTTGCCAGTTCTGCTCCAGCTGATCCAGCGCGTCGTAAATTTCCCGACGCACGCTGAGTTCCCTCAGCTGCTGGGTGGTGAGGCGCTGCATGCGATCCTGTACCGCCCGATCCAACTGCGCTTTACGCAATTCGTTGGTGAGCGGAATTTCCATGCGCATACCCACCGACCAGTCGGAGAAACTGCCACTGACCGTCTGGTCTAAAGCGCCGCCATAGGATGATGGATCCCGTCCCGGCGACGCATAGCTATAGTCGAGCATGAACATCGGCAGGGTTTGGTTGCTTAAATAATCGATCTTGGTCAGGTCGGCGGCAAGCTTCAGTTCCAGCTCCAGCAGATCCAGCCGTCCCTCCAGTGCATGTTGCACCAGTTGTTTGCGGTCGAATTTGAATTCGACCAGGGTTGGCGTAGTCTCCGGGATCAAGACCGTGGGGGAGTCCAAATCCAGGCCGGGATCATTCAGCAATAACTTGAGCTGACGCTGCCTGATCTTAAGCGTGGTTTCCGCAATAATCAGCGCTTCCAGCCGCTCAGCCACGCCAATCTCGGCACGGTTGATCTCCACAGCTGCGGTCAGTCCTTCCGCCACGCGCTTGTTCACCATCGCCAGGTTGTCCGCCGCGTTCTCGTATTGCTGACGGCGCACATCCAGCTCGCCCCAGACGATATAAAGCCCCCAATAGCTGCGTTCGACGGTGGCCAGTACACGAATCGTCTGCAACCGGGTTCTCACATCCACGGCCTGCTGTTCGTAACGGGCGATGCGGATACCGGCGACGTTGGTGTCGATCCCCCCATCACGCAGCAGGGGCTGACTGATAGAAAAGCGTAGCGCGGCGCCATATTGTTCCGCCTGGAGACCTTTTTTGCTTACGGCCTTTTCATCGAGCGGGGCTATCAGCGTAATCTTCCCGCCGGTGCGTAGCGGAATGGAGATACCTGTATCGAACTCCAGAAATTCTTTTTTCTGCTCCGAATCAACGCGCAAAGCCTCTTGTCCGGCAAGAGGCGAGTTGGGATCCGCCGCAACAAATTTGTCTATCTCGGTAATATCGGGCGGCAACTGTTTGGAGGAATATTTTGCGCGGGCGAAGATCAGGTCGTCGAACTTGGCTTGTTCCTGGCTGACCGCAGTGGCCGCGATTTTCGGGTCGATCAGGGCGATCTTCAAGTCCAGATTATTCTCCAGCGCCAGAGCACGGGCTTCGGCGATGGATAGCTGTTTGCCTGCTTCGGGCTGCGCTTTTGGCGTCGGCGGACTATCCGGTTCTTCGACTTTGGCTTTACTCAGGACAGGCTTTGCTGGCGGCAAAGTGCGACCGGTCTGAGGGCGTCCTTCCCTGAACTTGGGCAGGGTCTGCTCGACGCTTAATTGCGGAGGTTTCGAGAGCCGCTCCACCGGCAGGCCTTCCTCGCTTTGAATGCGTTCCTCAACCCGGCGAGCAAGCTGTCGATCGGGCGCAGTGTCAAAGTAATAGCTGCAACCCGTTAACAATGCCGCCAAAAGCCATGTGACCCGGCCTAGGCGGTAAAGCGGAAATCGTTTCATCATTGATTATTTCAACTTTTGGCGTATCAAATCAGTAGCCGGGGTTTCCGGCGTCAATTGCGGTGGGAAAGCGTTTAATTGACGCCAGAGTTCATAAGCCATCGTGACCCGATTCAGCATTACCCAACCATTAACGCGCACACCCTGACGCAGGAAGCGCTCTGACGGCCAAGGCCGGTCGGATGGGTCTGGAATGATAAGCACACGGAACTTGCCTTTGCCGTCGTCGGTGGAATCCACGAAAGCAACGGTGCCGCCGAAAGTACCCACCGCCAATTCCGTCCAGCCGGCAAACTGAATGGCCGGCCAGCCCTCGAATTGAAGGCGGGCATAGCGGCCAGGCATGATGAGTACCGCATCGTTGCCATCCACCCACAGCTCTACAGCCTTAACGTCCGAATCGGGCACTAACACCAGCAAAGGATCGCCCTGTTTGACGATGTCGCTCTGCGGATTGGCCACAAGGCGCAAAATGCTGCCGTCTCGTGGCGCCTTCACCACTTGGGATTGTTGACGCGACAGGTCAATCTCACTCTTGAGCAGGCTGCTCCGGCTGTCTTCCAGTTCGCTCCGGGTCTTGTTGGCTGAAGCGCTGGCGGAGTCGATGCGTGCTTGGGCATCGGCGCGGATGCGCCCGATCTCCGCCTCAGCGGCGCTCTGTTCGGCCAGCGCTGCGTTCAGCGCTGCCTGGGCGCTGTTCAGGCTGCGCCGGGCGACGATGCCGTCACGCTCAGCGACCTCGAAATCACGCCTCGACACCAGGCCGTCACCCAGCAAACGTTGCAAGCGCCCGGTCTGAATGGCTGCCGCATCCAGAGTCGCCCGCGCTGAAGCTATCGCCTCGCTGGCTGAAAGCGCCCGCTGGCGAGCGACATCCAGCCGGTACTGGGCGGTGGCGGCCTGCAAATCCCGGGTGGTGGTCAGATTGTCGATCTGCAGCCGCCAGGCGCGCAATTCTTCTTCCTTGGCCGCCAGTTTAGCGGCGGCGGCGTCAGTCTGCCGACTCAGGCGTTCGAGCTGTTCGGGATCGACATCGGCTATTTCCATCAGCACGTCGCCGGCCTTGACCCTGGCGCCCTCACGCGCCTGCCATTGCACAATGCGCCCGGAAACCGGCGCTTCCACGGTCTGCTGGCGTTCGAGGGGAGCAAAGGCCGTGACCCGTCCTGTGCCGGTGATGTTTTGTTGCCAGGGTGTCAACAGCAAAGTCGGCGGCGTCAACAGGAACAGCCACACGCAGGCTCTCGCCAGTGTGCTGACCAGGCGCGGTGTGCGTGCGGTGGAGAGGGCGGAAAGGCGGGAATGCAGTTCAGGCATGGCCGTCAACTCCTTGCAGCTCCACCACCCGCCCGCACAGAGCGGCGACGTTCGGCGAGCCGGTCAGCACCAGCAGAGTCCAGGGTGCATCGCTAGCGAACAGCGCCGGAGCGACGCGCTCGCGCGCTGCTTCGTCCATTTCGTCGAGAATACCGTCCAGAATCAGTAAGGCGGGACGTCCGGCAATGGCCCGTGCGAGCAGCAACAGGCGTCCCTGAGCGGCGGACAAAGGTGCGCCGCTGGGGCTGAGGTCGGTATCCAGCCCATCCTCAGAGAGACCGGCAATATCGTCCAGCAGGCCAACCGCATCAAGAACCTGCTCCACCTCGTCCTGCCCAAGTTCCGATCGGCCGAGGCGCACGTTTTCGAAGAGACTGTCCCTGAAGAACTCCGCACGACCGACCACGGCAATCCGGTTGCGCAATGCCTCCAGGCGCAAGTTGCCCAGATCGACATCGTTTATTTCGATATGACCCTTTCCCGGTTGGCGCAGGCCGCATAAAAGAGCCGCCAGCGTACTTTTGCCGCTGCCGTGGCCGCCGGACACGGCGACCCTCTCGCCAGGCTGGACCAGCATTGTGAGGTTGGAAAATATCGGCTGTTTCGCGCCGAAGCCGAAAGACAAGCCACGTACCGCAAGCGAGACCGGCCCGTCCATGTCCGGCGCAACACCATGCTCACGCTCCAGCGGCAAATCCAGCAGATGGCCGATCTTGTCGGCGCCGGCCATCAGGTCATAGTAACCTTCCAGATGCTTGCCGAACTTGACCAGCGAGATCAGTGCCGACGATACGATCAATTCGGCGGCCACCAATTGTCCGAGGGTCAGATGACCGTCGATGACCAGATAGCCGCCGATGGCGAGCAAGGCAGTGCTGGCTATCGCATACAAGGTCACCGAACCGATGATCTGGCGTAGCAATACCTGATAATGGTTGCGCTTCGCGGCCAGATAGTCGAGCGCGAGCGCGTCGGTTCGCTGGGCGGCGAGTTCCGGCCCGCCGCTGAATTTAAAGGTCTGCATGTTGCCGGCGACGATTTCCAGCCAAGCGACCAAGGCGTACTTGGCTAACGATTCCTGAATGGCGGTGGCGACGCCGCCGCGTCCCAGCACGAATATGATGAAGAAGATCGACAGCACCAACACTATATCGAAAGCCAGCAAGAAAGGATGGTAAAAAGCCAGCATGATCAGGCCGACTAAAGTCTGTACTGCCGTGCTCAAGCCGTCCAGCAGCAGGGATGAACCCGCCTTCTGCACCGTCAGTACGTCGAAGAAGCGGTTGACCAGTTCCGGGCCATGGTGATGCTCGTAAGCATCGCTACGCACCTTGGGCAGGCGGTAAGCCAGATCCGTCGCCAGGCGCACGAAGATCCTCCGCTGCACGATTTCCACCAGGTATGACTGAAGCACATGCACCGCACCGGCAAACGTTAAGAAGAAGAACAGGATAGTTGACAGCACCAGCAAAGGTTGCCCCATGCCGCTCATTGCCACCGTGTTCACCAAGGCCTGCACCGCGACCGGCGAGGCTAAAGCCAGCAAACCCGAGCCCAGCGCCAGCCCCAGCACCACCCACAGATCGGCATGGTCGGCGCGCATCAGCTCGATGAGCCGGCGTAACGGCGGCAAATGCGCATGATGATCGTGACTGACGGCACTGCTAAGCGGCGCCTTTGCATGCACCAGCAACCAGTCTCCCAACCGCCCCTCGGGCAACCCCAGCAGTTTCCTTAGGGCAGCGGGTTTGATTCGACGTTCCTCAATCACCTCGCCCTGCACCAGAGCCACACACACCCGGCCGGCACGAAATCCGTAGACAACCAGCCAGCCGCGCCCGTCTCCAAGACGCGTCACCATCGGCGTCTGTGCAGCCGATGCCTCCGCCGCAGCGCTGGGAGTCAAAGCCACGCGATCCATGCGCAAGCCGATGTTTTCGCCGACATCGGACAGACTATCCAGCTCATCACCGGGTAAATCTGCCGAAATGAAGGAATCCAGTCGCGTAAGGCGATCCAATGACTTGGCGGATTCGGTCTCCAATTCCAACAACCCTAGCAAAAAACCGAGCAGTGTCTGCATGGCTTGTTTGCACTGAGGTTTACGTTTATTTTCGGTGGCAACAGTCATGTGAATGATAGTCCGGGCATTAGGTGAAAAGATAAAGGGTCGCGCTCAGCGAACAGATGATAAGCGCAAACCGGATCCA